>NZ_RDQG01000001.1 GCF_003697815.1 Halalkalicoccus subterraneus
ACCTCGCGCCCGTCAGCGACACGACGATCGTCAGCGCGGTCACGCAGGACTCGGACATCGGCGGCGTCGTCGCCTCGCGGTTCAAGTACGCCATCGTCGCCGCGATCCTCGCGCTGGCGGGCTACGTGCTCGCGAGTTCGATCATGCCCGGCGTCGAGATCGCGGGCGACGCCCGGGAGATCCTCGTCGCCGAGAGCGAGCCCATCGGGTTGGTCCACCTGCTGTCGATGGCCGCGGTGATCGGAACGGCGGTCGCCGGCCGCCACATCGTGGAGGCGATTTCGTGGGGGATCGTCGTCGCCGTCGGCGCGAACCTCCTGTTTGGACTGACCGCCGTCAGCGACATCGTCTCCTTCAGCGCGCCTGCGGACGCACCGCTGGCCGGGCCGCTTGCCTTCCTCCCGTTCCTGCAGATCGTCGAGGACCCCGACGCGGTCGGCGTCGGCGGGAGCATCGTCGACGGGGCATCCGGCTTCTTCACGCTCTCCATTCTCGTCTTGCTCATCATCGCCGCCGCCCAGATCATGATCCGAGGAGGGGCCTTCCAGGCAATCCTCGACTGGTCGCTCGAGAACCTCGCGACGAACGTCAGAAACGCCGAACTCACCATGGTCGGGTCGGCGGCGCTGATCAACGCGATCATCACGATCAACACCGCCGCCGAGGTCGCCATCGGGCCCTACATCTCGAAGGTCGGCGAGCGGTTCAACCTCAACGGCTATCGCCGGGCGAACATCCTCGACGCCCAGACCGCGGCGCTTGGCTACATCTTCCCGTGGTCGGGCGGAGTGCTCGTCGGCTACACGGCGATGCAGGACCTCCCGAACCAGTACGAGTGGTTCGACCAATCCCTTCTCGTGAACCCCATCGAGGTCGTCCCGTTCGTCTTCCACGGCTGGCTGCTGGTGGCGGTGTTCGTCCTCGCGGCGATCACCGGCTTCGGCCGCGAGTATCTGATCGACCGCGAGTCCTCGGAGGTGGCGCGGGTATGAGCTTCCTCTCGAAGTACCTCAAGGGCTGGTCGCTACGCACGACCCGTCCGACCCTCCAGCCCGGCAAGGAGGTCAACGTCTTCCTCGCGGAGTACGACCCGGGCGAGGAGTCAGCACTCGCGCTCGTTGGTGACACGCGGCTGTACGTCTCGAACGCCGGTCCCGAACACGTCGGCAAGCGCGTGCGGGTCGCCGTCAAGGAGTTCCAGCCCGACGACTCCGTGGGCTACGGCGAGTTCGTCGAGGTCGTCGGCGAGAGCTCCTACGCCGGCTAACAGTCGGCTTTTCACTCTCGCATTCGGTCGAACGTCGCCCGGAGGTCGGGTTCGCGATCGAGTCGATCCAGTTCCGCCTCGAGACCCGTCTCCGCGAGGATCGCCGCCCCGGTGGGGCGTCGCCGCATCAGGACGGTGTAGCAGTACGAGAGACGAAGCAGACGAAGGGCGTGATCGCTACCGCCCGTAGGGTCGATCCGGTAGGTCGTCCAGCCGCCGCCGGCAAAGCGATGCTCGCCGGTCCGTCCGCGATCAGTCGTTCTTCCATCCGCTTTGGGAAGTTGATATCGAGCACCCGTTCGCCGTGGATATGGCCAATCTCGCGGCCGTCGACGGTGAAATCGGTCGATCCGAACCGATGGGGACCAGTCTCGACACCGGGCCATTAGGAGACGGTTCCGACGATCCGCTCACGGTTCGTAGCCGTGGTACTGGTGGTTGTTGCCATACGACGTGGTACGTCGCCGAAGAAATAAGCGCGCGCGGGTGGGACCTACGCGTCCTCGTACAGCGGGTGGGACTGACAGAGCGCGCGGACCTCCTCGCGCACTTCGTTGCGCACGGTCTCGTCGTCGTGGTTCTCGACGATGCGGGCGATGGCGTCGCCGACCGCCTGCATCTCCTCCTCACCGAACCCGCGGGTCGTGATCGCGGGCGTTCCGGCTCGAATTCCACTCGGATTGAACGCGTTTCGGGTCTCGCCGGGAACGGTGTTGGCGTTCAGGACGATCCCCGCGTCCTCCAGTGCCTCTTCGGCGTCCCCGCCGGTCGTCTCGGGGTGTGACTCCCGGAGGTCGACGAGCACGAGATGCGTGTCGGTACCGCCCGACACCAGCGAGAAGCCGTGGTCCTGTAGCGTTTCGCCGAGCGTCTCGGCGTTCTCGACGACCTGCTCTGCGTACTCCTCGAACTCGGGTTCGAGTGCCTCCTTGAATCCGACGGCCTTGCCGGCGATGTTGTGCATCAGTGGGCCACCCTGCGCCCCGGGGAAAACCGCCGAATCCACGTCGTCGGCGAACTCCTCCTCGCACATGATGATCCCGCCGCGACCCGACCGGATCGTCTTGTGGGTCGAACCGGTGACGAAGTCCGCGGTCCCGACCGGCGAGGCGTGGACGCCCGCGGCGACGAGGCCGGTGATGTGGGCGATGTCAGCCAGATGGTACGAATCCACCTCGTCTGCGGTCTCCTGGATCCGCTCCCACTCGACCTCGCGGGGATAGGCGGAGTATCCGGAGACGATGATATCGGGATCGAACTCCTCGGCCTGCTCTGCAAGCCCCTCGTAGTCGATGTAGCCCGTCTCGGGGTCCACCTCGTACTGCTCGACCTCGAACAGTTGGCCCGTGAAGTTCGCGGGATGGCCATGGGAGAGGTGCCCGCCGTGGGTGAGGTCGAGCGAGAGGATCTTATCGCCCGGGTCGAGAACGGCGAGGTAGACGCCCATGTTGGCCTGCGAGCCGCTGTGGGGCTGGACGTTGACGTGCTCGGCACCCCAGAGCTCCTTTGCGCGCTCGATCGCGAGGGTTTCGACGGTGTCGGCGTGTTCGCAGCCGGCGTAGTAGCGCTTGCCGGGATACCCCTCGGCGTACTTGTTGGTCAGCGCGCTGCTCTGGGCCTCCATGACGGCGGGCGAGACGTGGTTCTCGCTCGCGATCATCTGCAGGCCCTCCTGTTGTCGTGTGACTTCGCCTTCGAGCGCGTCTGCGATCTCGGGATCGATCTCGCGGACGGTGTCGTACTCCATGGCGCACCATTCGATACGGACGGCTAAAATCTACCCCATATCGCTCCCGTTACCCGTTGCCCTGGCGTAGTTGTTCGTTTAACTAACCATTATCCGCCTCCGACAGACCTATTATCTACCGGTGAAATCAGTCTATGTCACACGATGATCGACTGGGAGGTAACCACGGCGGGGCTCAAGGTGTCGGATCGCCGTGCCGCCGTCGAGATAGCGGCGCCCGATTGGGGCGAGTTCTACTCGGGCGGGACGCTCCCGCGACCAGTCGATACAACGGTTTCCGGACAGGTTTCGAAGCTCGGATTCGGCGCCAGCCACGCAACTATCACGAGCCTAACTGATACGACACACGCGTCTCTCGGAACCGAGCGAACCGAACTCCCCCCCGACACGTACCTCCTCGACGTTTCGACGCCGATCGAGACCGCGGTCCGGTTCGACGGTCCCGCGACCGTTCGAACACCCGGACGCTCGCTGGAGCTCTGCTTCGGCGATCGACAGTCGGTCACGCTCGGGTTCAGGAGCCCGATCCGCGAGCCCGAATCCACGATCGAAGTCCCGCCGACGCCCGCCGGACTCGCGCGGGCGATCTCGCACCTCCACGCCGGGTTCGAGACGACCGGTCCCGAGAAATCGCTGCCCGCGCTTCGGGGCCACCCCTCACGGATCGCCTACGGCGATCGCGTCACGATCCCCGAAGGGATCGTCGACGGAACGGCCGAGACGGGAATCGAACTGCACGTCCCGGACGATCTGGCGTCGGTGCTGATCGTCGCGCCGCTCGCGTACTACCTGCAGGCCGAGGTCACAGTCGAACCCGTCGACGTGCCCACGATCGTTGCGCCGGGCGTGACCCATCGTCTCGAGGGCGACCTGCCGAGCGCGGTCGCTTCGGTGCTCCGGCGGGCCTTCTACCTCGATTGTTGCTGTCGGAAGATGGGTCCCTCGCTCGCCGGCCTGCCGGATCCGAACGCCCTCGGGATCGACTCCGATCGGCTCTCGGATCCGGTTCGGCGACTCGCCGCCTATCTCGACCTCGATGCGGAGTCGCTCGAGCTCCCCGAGTGGCACCTGGCGACGTACCTCCCGGCCACTCCGGATGGCGGGCGGGCGCTCCCGTACGCGCTCGACAGGATGAGCCTCGTCCAGCCGCCGGAAACGCGGGCGCTCGATAAGGAAGAACTGCTCCAGCGGTCACTGACCGACTTCTACCGACGGGACGCCCCCGCGGTTTCAGTCGACGTGACCACGCCCGTCCTCGGTCCGGCCCGTTCGCACGCCTGGCTCGACGAGACGACGCCGATCGACGTGTTCAACGCGCGGGTCGAGGCGTTCGAGAACGGTCTCTCGGGCCTCGATACCGACGGACGATTGCCCTTTATCGTCGTGCAGAACGACCCCGAGATGGAAAACGAGTACGCGGAGGTCACCCGGATCTACGAGGAACACGCGAGCGACCTCCCGATCGACGTTTCGGTCCATCACCAGCTGACGCGTTCGGAGCTGTCGTCGGTGTTCGAGCGCCCGAGCGCGTTCGTCCACTACGTGGGCCACTGCGACGTCGGCGGGCTGCGCTGTACCGACGGCAACCTCTCGATCGCGGACCTCGAGGAGAGCAACGCCCAGACGTTCTTCCTGAACGCCTGTGGCTCGTTCCACGAGGGGAAGGCGCTCGTCGAGCGTGGCAGCGTCGCCGGCGGGGTGACCTTCTCGGAGGTGCTCAACGAGCAGGCCGCGACCGTTGGGACGACGTTCGCACGCCTGCTGGTCTACGGGTTCAGCATCGACCGGGCGATGCAACTCGCCCGCCGCCGGATCATGATGGGCAAGAACTACGCCGTCGTCGGCGACGGCACACACGTTCTGGGCGGAAGGCGCGACCGCCATCCGGGAACGCTGACGCTCGAACCGCTCGAACCGGGCTTTTCCGTCGGCTACGACGTCCTCCCGAACTGGACGGCCGGTGGCTGGTACGTCCCGCGGGGGATCGGAAACGACACGCCGCATCTCTACGGGACGACCCCGGAGTCGGTCCTCGATCGCGATGCGATCCTCGAGATGTTGGAATCCGTCAATGCGCCGATCGTCTACGACGGCCAGTTCTACTGGCCCGAGGAACTGGCGAGCCACCTCCGTTCTCAGAACTGAGAGAGCCATACCATGCGGAATTCACGCCGTCGATTCCCGCGAGCACCCCGCGAACGGATGATAGGGAAAGATACGACTGAAAGCATTTATCTCGTGATATCAACCCTCTCTCAGCCGTTATAATTAAATAGCTGAGAAACCATTGTACACCCACAACTATGGCCTCAAATTTACTCGATGATAACATCGAAGATATACTACGAACGGTACTCGGGTCCGCTTCCGAGGACCTGCTCGTAGTGAACCCGTCCGCGGACGCGATCGAGGAATTGGTCGACGTCGCCGGCGATATCGACGACCGTCCTCGAATGCGCCTGCTCGGCGACGAGTCGACGCTCAAAACGGTGATGAGCGACTTCATCCTCGCGAGCAACGCCGCGAATCTCGTCGACGACGACTCGCTCGAGCTTCGCACGCTCGCAGACGGAAGCGAGAACTCGCTGCTCGTCACACCCAGCGAGGTCGTCGCGCTCGTCAACGTCGGCGATACGGTGGCCGGATTGACCACCGACGACGAGGAGTTCGTCTCGCTCGCCTACGACGCTTACGACGCGACGTGGAATGACGCGACCGAGTTCAAGCTCCGGACGCCGCCCCTCTCACGGGTGCGAACGACGCTTTCCGACGAGATCGGCGACTCGATCGAAGCCGACTTCAGCGGTGTTCTCGACTCGCTGCAGACGGCCCGTGGCGACGGTGACGGCCTCGATGAGGTGACAATCAGCCTGCTCGTCGCGGCGAAAAACGAGGTCCTGCTCTACGACATCTCGAAGTGGGGCGAGGACGTCGGTATCGCGAGCAAGGCGACGTTCTCCCGGACGAAGACCCGCCTCGAGGACATGGGCCTGATCGACACCGAGAAGGTCCCGATCGACGTCGGCCGCCCGCGACTTCGACTGAAGTTCGGCGATGAACGGCTACGCGATGCGAACACCGACCAGCTCGCGAGCGTCGCACAAAACCTGCTGAACTAGATCCGGTCGGTTTTATTCCGGTTCCGACCCGAGCCGACGCATGGACGTCTCAGTCGGCCTCGTCGGTTCCGGTCCCGCAGCCGAGTCCGTAGCCGCCGCGCTCGGCGATATACCCGTTTCCGTCGAGCAGTGTTCCCCCGACGAGCTATCGGATCACCGGCTCGCCGTCGTTATCGATCGGGTCGGCAGCGAACGCTTCCGCAGCGTCAACGACGAACGCGACGGACCGTGGGTGGCGATCGAACTCGGCGGTATCGGAGGAGTTTCGATTGCGGGTGTCAGTGCGTCGGTTGTGGGTTTTGCCCCCGAAACGGGCTGTTACCGATGTCTCGGATCGCGAGTCGGAGCCGGCGACGTGGAGACGGACGAGGCCGACGTGGATCCGGGCGACGCACGACTGGCGGGTGCGCTTGCGGGCAATCGGCTCGCAGCGACTCTACAGGAAGGAAACGAACTCTTCGGACGCGTACTCGAACTCCCGTATACGGAACGCCGACTGCTTCCGATTCCGACGTGCGATCGCTGCGGCGGTCCGTCGGGTCCGCCGACCGAGGCGGGCGAAGAGCGCTCGGTCGAGGAGGCGATCGCCCACGCCGAGGGTGGCGTCGACGATCGACTCGGGATCGTCCGGACCGTCGGAGAGATCGCGTCGTTTCCGGCCCCGTACTATCTGGCGACAGCCGCCGAAACGACGGACTTCAGCGACGCCAGCGCGCCGACGCAGGCGGCGGGCGTCGCGCCTGACTGGGACGCGGCGTATATGAAGGCGCTCGGCGAAGCGTTCGAGCGCTACAGTGCGGGCGTGTATCGCGACGAGTGGTTCGAATACGCCCGTTCCGACGATCTCGATGACGCGATCGCTCCGGAGCGATTCGTCCGCGCCGAGCCGACCGACACCGAGATCCCGTGGGTGGTAGGCGAACGGCTCGACACCGATGAGCCGGTCTCGATCCCGGCCGAGTTCGTCCAGTTCCCGCCACCGGAGAAACGCTTCGGATCGGCGATCACGACCGGTCTGGGACTGGGGAACACACGCTCGGAGGCGCTTCTGTCCGGGCTGTACGAGGTGATCGAGCGCGACGCGACGATGCTCGCGTGGTACTCGACGTTCGAACCGCTCGGACTCGGCGTCGAGGACGAAACCGTCGCGACGCTTACCCGGCGGGCGGCCAGCGAGGGGCTTTCCGTGACGCCGCTGTTGGTGACACAGGACGTGGATGTGCCCGTCGTCGCGGTCGCCGTCCACCGTGAGAGCGAAACCGGAAACGACGGTGAGTGGCCGCGCTTCGCGCTCGGCTCGGCCGCCGACCTCGATGCGACGGCCGCGGTTCGATCCGCGCTGTGCGAGGCACTCCAAAACTGGATGGAGCTTCGTTCGATGGGGGCCGAGACCGCGGGCGAGGAGTCAGGCTGGATCGGGCGGTACGCCTCCTTCCCGGAACCCGCCGCCGACCTCATCGAGGTTTCGGGGCAGATCCAAGCGAGCGCGGTCGGAAGCGAACCGCTCGATTCCGAGCGGGAACTCGATTCGGTCGTCTCGCGTCTGGGCGACGTTGGACTGTCCCCGTCCGCGGCGTGGCTCACACCGGTCGACGTCCGCGAACTCGGGTTCGAGGCCGTGCGCGTCGTCGTTCCCGAGGCCCAGCCACTCTTCACGCGCGAACCGGTCTTCGGCGAGCGGGCACGGTCCGTACCAGCGTCGATGGGATTCGATCCGCGCCTCGAACGCGACCCCCATCCGTACCCCTAAGCGAGGTGTTTGATCGACAGCGCGAGTCGCTCGCCGGTGTCCAACTCGACGGAGAGGACGCTCGGCTCGTCGCCGAGGTCGAATACGTCGGTGATCTCCCCGCTGACGCGTTCGACACCGCCGTCCTCGTGTCCAGTACTAATCGGAATTTCGACGCGCTCGCCGATCAGTTCGTGGGTCTGGGCGGCGGCGTTTTTCGTTCCGATTCGGAAGACGCCCGCCGAGTGACTCATGACGACCCGGCCGACACAGAGCAAACAGCAGTCGTCGACCCGTCCGTAGTAACAGCCGCCCCTGTACGCCGGGAGATGGAGTTTGTCCTCCGGACCCCGTTCTCCTATCATCGGTACTGGTAGTACATGTGCTCACTTAAATCTATACACTAGCTGACATACCGTTCGGGAAACCTACACACCGAACGTAGCCCGAAGGGTGTCGCGTGTTCCCGGTCCGAGTCCGACAGCGAGGATCGCGACCAACAGTAGCATCGAATACTGGGGACTCTCGTCGAAGATCTCGTCGTTGAAGACCCACACGACGAACAACGCGGCCGCGATCTTGACGAACAAGAACGGCCAGGCGGTTCCGATGGCCGCCGAGACGGACGCGGGCTGAACCGTGCTGGTAATGTCGATGATCGCGCTGTTGACGACGTGTTTCGGCGAGTAGGACGGGATCCCGAGTTCGGTCGCCCAGTCGAGGCTGAGAACGTTCGCCAACCCGTCGACGGTGTGACCCCAGATGACGAGGATCCCCATGTAGCCGGTCGCGTCGTTCACATCGGGGGCGAACCGCTCGGTTCCGATCCACGCCAGCGCCGCGACGACCGTCGCACCGACGACCGTGATGATCGTGATCGTCGGGTTGGTCTCGATAGCGTCCGTGCTCGTGGCGAGCCAGACGAGGGAGCCGATGGTGACTGCGAACGCGAGCGCGCCGATCCCCGCGAGCGGGTACTCGTAGCGACTGACCAGTCCCCGTCGTTCGGCGGCGACGCTTACCAGCAGCGCTGCAAGCGTGACGAAAAAGACCGTGAAGTAGATGAACGGACTGATGAACAGGCTGCTGAGCGGGAAGCCGATCGCGGGTTCACCGGTGGTCCGAAGCAGGGCGACGCTCGCGTCCTCGACGGTTCGCAGCGCGCCGCCGAACAGCATGAACGGGAACAGCGCGAAGAAAAACCCCTGTCCGAAGCCGAGATCGAGGCGACGAAGGAGGAATATCACGCCGACCAGCGCGAACACCAATATGAGCGCGTAGCTCACGGTCGATATCGTCGTGTAACCCGGTTCGGCGACGACGCCCGTCACACAGTCGCCACCGAGGACTGCCTCGCCGTTGATGCGCTGTGCGCAGGCGTTGCCGGTGCCGTCCGCGACGACCGGCCCCCAGAAATATCGCCAGAGAAATCCATCATAAACCTGCCGAGGAAAGGCAACCGCACCGATTACGAGGGCGGTGATCGCCGTGACCGCGGCGGCGACCCACGCCTGGACCGGGTCGATGCGATCGGAAACGCCGTCCATGTTTCAGTAGGTGTATGCGAGGAGTTTTAGGGTTCCGGTCTAGCTCTGACGATACGTTTCGTCCTCCTTCATTCGGAGGGACACGACCAGGCCCGAAGTTCGTCGACCCCGATGCCGAGTCCAGCCCGTAGGACGGATCGTACCTGCACATCCGACGGGAGGTGGCGAGCTTCCCGAGCATGATATTGAGCAAGAGGTCACGTCGGCGTCGGCATGGGAAACAGTCGGACTCAAATAGTAGGTATTATTTAAATTAAAATTGACAAGAATCCAAAGACATATACCCAAGTATGATACTGTATCACACTGTGGGATCGATGAACAGACGATACCCGGAATGGCACTGTCAGACGTGTGGGAAGCCGCTTCGTATCTGGCCGTGTCTCAACTGCGACCATCGCCAGCGGTTGGGAGCCACGTCGGCCGACTGAATGCGAGCGGTCGATACCGTTTTTCGTATCCAGTCCCGAGCGTTGGGACTGACGGTCGGGGTCTGTGAGAACTTTGCGAGGGAAGAGCGCTCCGAGAGCGCCTTCCGCACTCTTTCGAGTGCGAGGGGAGGGATTTGAACCCACGGACCTCTACAGGAGCGGATCTTGAGTCCGCCGCCGTTTCCGGGCTTGGCTACCCTCGCACGCACCGACTGGTCAGTTAGCCGGCCGCTAAAAGATTCCGAATCGCGCCGTAGCCGGAAACCGACCGTGCGTCTATCTCCGCGGTGATGATACTACGATACGAGTTAATTTCTTGCAGAAATCGGCTGTGTGATTTATAGCCACGGTATAATTAAGGGTACAAGCGACGGTAGGGGTAATATGTCCGGCGACGCGACCCCCGGCGAGACCATCGAGAGGGCCCGATCGGTCGATCCCGAGTCCGAATTCCCCGATCCCGCCTCCGAAACGGTGCTCTACGAACCGAGTTTCGAGGAACTCCGTGCGTTCTCGAAGCCCCTCGAAACGACCACCGAGTACGGTAGCCCGAGCTACGTCAGCCAGTTCCGATCCCGGAGCTCCGAGCGCACGAAAAACGCGGTCGATCACACGTTCACGGGTGAGGACTGGGATCTCATCGACCGTGCGCTTTCGGCCGCCGGGACGACCGAACTGGTCTGTTTCGACCGGATGGTCGGTCGCCACCCCGAGCACGCCTACTGCTGTCGGCTGTTCGTTCCGAAGGAGTACGGTCGAATCGCACTGGCGTGGGCGAAGCTGCTCGATCCCGCTCCCGATGGCCACGAACCCGATTTCTACACCCTCCAGCTGCCCGATACCGAGGAAACCGCGATCCGGGTGCTCCCCGAGGAGGGCCTCACCGTCGTCCTCGGTAGCGATTATACGGGCGAAGCGAAGAAGTCGTTCCTCCGACTGTTCATGTACCGGGCGAAACAGCGCGGCGGGCTGGGACTACACGCCGGGACCAAGCGGTTGACCCTCGAGGACGACGACGGGCTCTCGGAGGTGTATCAGGCCTTCCTCGGGCTCTCGGGAACCGGGAAATCGACGCTCACGGGCCACGGCTGCTGGCTCGATTCGCCCGAGTCGGCGGTCATGTTGCAGGACGACGTCTGTGCGCTCTTTCCCGACACCCTCGCGGGTAGCGAGGGCGGCGGTCTCTACATCAAGACTATCGGACTCGACGCCGAAGAACAGCCCGCGCTGTACCGAGCCGCAACTCGACCCGATGCGGTCCTCGAAAACGTCGCCGTCGCCGAGGACGGTACCGTCGACTTCGACGACGGCTCGCTCACTACCAACGGCCGGGCAGTGATCCGCCGGGACGACCTCCCGAGTGCCGCCCCCGAGATCGACTGCGATCGCGCCGATCAGGTGTTTTTCATCACGCGCAATCCGCTCATGCCGCCCATTGCACGCCTGAGCCCCGAGCAGGCGGCGGTGGCGTTCATGCTCGGCGAGTCGGTCGAGACCAGTGCCGGCGATCCCGATCGGGCCGGCGAGTCGATCCGCGTCGTCGGGACCAACCCCTTCATCGTCGGGCCGGAGGGCGAAGAGGGCAACCGCTTTGCCGACCTGATCGACGAGACCGACGCGGAGTGTTTCGTCCTCAACACCGGCTCCGTCGGTTCACAGGAAATCGGCGTCGAGGACACCATCGCGATCCTCACCGCCGCCGCACGCGACGAGATCGAATGGACCCACGACGACCAGTTAGGATTCGAGGTTCCACAGCGGGTGCCGGAAATGGCGATCGAGGAGTTCCGCCTCGCGGAGAACCACGACGCGTATGGCGAAAAACTCGCCGCGCTGCGCGAGGAACGCCGCGAATACCTCGCGGCGTTCGACACGCTCAGAGACGAGATCCGCGAGGCGGTCTACTGACGGCCGGCGAACCGAACCGTTAGGCACGCGTAGGCACAAGGGCCTGTATGGACGACCACACCCGGGACGACACCGTCGGGCCGCCGATTTCGGGCAGCCCGACCGGGTGGGAACCGAACCGAGGGCCGTCGAACGGGTGGGAGCACGGGACGCTCAGGCGGGCGACGATCCATGGTGCTCGACTCTTCAACTCGGGGGCCTACCACGAATCACACGACTGTTTCGAGGACGAGTGGTACAACTACGGCAGTGGCAACACCGAGAGCAAGTTCCTCCACGGGATGGTGCAGGTCGCTGCCGGCACCTACAAACACGTCGACTTCCACGATGACGCGGGCATGCGATCGCTGTTCGAAACCGCCCTCCAGTATCTCCACGGCGTGCCACGGGACTTCTATGGCGTCGACGTCGTCGACATCCGGACGGCGCTGTCGAACGCCCTCGACGATCCAACCACGATCGAAGGATGGCGGATCCGATTCGACGGCGTCCATCCCGAGGCCCGTGAGGAGGACTACACCTACGCTGATGCGCTCGAACACGGCCCCTAGACGGGACGGAGCTCGGCGTTGAAGTAACGAAGCGCCTCGTTCTCGGGCTCCGAGATGACTGCTAGTCCTCGAACGTTCTCGCTTCGCTCGACGACCGCGTCGGCCGTCTCTGCGACGTGTTCGAGGTGCTCGTCGTGATAGGATCTCCGTGGGAGGGCGAGACGGACGAGCTCCGGTCGGTCAGTGTTCGGGAAGGCGAACCCACCGAGTTCGACGCCCCGAACGCCGCCCTCGCGATACAGTTCACAGACCAGCGCTTCACTCCTCGGGGGCTGCGAACTCCACGGTCGTGAGTTCGCGGTCCAGCATACAGTAGTCGTGGGGCGGGTCCCCGATGACTTCCGTTACTCTGTACTCCTCGTCGAAGTCGATACCGTCGGGAACGCAAAGTTCGTGGCTCGGACACTCCGTGTAAGGACAGTCGCCGGCGAGACGCGCTTTGCTTCCTGCGTACAGCCCCTTCGAAGGGACGTTCGCTTCCGTTCTCGCCGGTGTGACCTCGACTGCATTGACGCCCGTATCGTGGACGCCACACTCCAGGGTCTGGGCGTTCTCCCGGACGCTCTCGACGCGGTACTTCCGGCCCTCGACGAGGTTCAGACACTGGCTCCGATATGGACAGCCCTCGCAGGCGGCGGCCTCGCCGTGGTAGACGAACTCGGTTCCGGCCTCCGCGAGTCGAGTCCCGATCAGCGTGAGAGTACTCATAAACGGTGATACGCCGATGCGCGGGTTAAGCCTCTCGCCCGGTCAGTTCGTCGAGCCGGTCGAGGTACGCCTCACGCGGGACCTGATAGGCACCCCGGTAGTCGAGTTCGCCGTCGGAAAATCGGCGTGTGAGCACGGCCGCAGCGTCGTCCGCGGCCGCCCGGTCGTCGTAGCGTTCCTCTGTGAGGACCACCTCCGGTTCGAGATAGAGGGTGAGATACCACCCGTTCCCGCCGCGGTTGTAGCGCTGTTCGGGTCTGCGACTCCTGTGTGGACTGTCGCTCAGGTACAGCGTCGGCAGACAGGGCGCCGGAAACGTCTGCGAGTCGAACACGTCCGGCCGGTAGACGAACACCTGTCGGTCGGGCTCGTCGCTCCAGCGCGTCCAGCCCGCCGGGGGCTCCTCCATACACCGAGATCGTCACCCGAGAACAAAGGCCCTCGGGTCGTAAACCGATGGGCACGACTAGAGAAAGACTTATGCTAACGAGGCACACCATTATTAAATAGTATCGGTATCCGCCCGCCGAACGATCCGCACTGTCGGTTTCCCCTCCCGGGTAGTCCCGAGCGGGGCGCCGACAGCGCTCCCGTTCCCATGACAGCAACCATCAACCGTCCACGCTCTCCGTGTCGGCCCGTATCGATTCAGTCGTGGCGGTTCACTGCCGGGTGTGATACCGTTTCGTCGGTGACGCGGATCAGTTGGTCTCGGTCTCTCTCCCTATCTTCGGTCGTCGGTAGCTCATCGGCATCGTCGACCGAAAGCGTGCCTCTCCGATTCCACCAACAACCATGACCGGTGACAACACCCTCAAAACCCTCAGTCAGCAGTACAGAGAGACGGTCCCGAGCGACCTACGCGACTCGAAGACGTTCGCGTGGTACTTGGAGGCCGTTCACGACGATCCGAAGATCACCAGAAACGCACACCAGCGCGTCGCGGACATGTTCGATTACTACGGGACGCGCTACGACGAGGGCTCGGGAACCGTCGAGTACCTCTTGGCGTCCGAGGACCCGTTGGGCGACGGCGAGAACACCTTCTATGGGGAAGTCGTCCACCGGGCGATCCACGAGTTCGTCAACAAGGTCAAAAGCGGGGCCCGCGGACTGGGCCCCGACCGCCGGATCAAGCTGCTCTTGGGGCCGGTCGGCTCGGGCAAATCCGCGTTCGATTCCCAACTCAGGAGCTACTTCGAGGACTATACCGCCCGCGAGGAGGGCCGGATGTACACGTTCCGGTGGACGAACCTCTGTGACGTCATTCCGGATCAGGACCCCGCCGACGACGTGGTCCAATCGCCGATGAACCAGGATCCCCTGATCCTCCTGCCCCTCGAACAACGCCAGCAGGTCGTCGACGAGATCAACGAACGCCTCGAGGCGCCCTACACCATTCGAAACGAGCAGTCGCTGGATCCTGCCTCCAGTTTCTACATGGATCGCCTGCTCGCCTACTACGACGACGACCTTCAAACCGTGCTCGAGAACCACGTCGAGGTCGTCCGACTGCTCGCCGACGAGAACAAGCGCCAGGCGATCGAGACCTTCGAGCCAAAGGACAAAAAGAACCAGGACGAGACCGAACTGACGGGTGACGTCAACTACTCGAAGATCGCCGTCTACGGCGAATCGGATCCGCGCGCCTTCGACTACTCGGGAGCCTTTTGTAACGCCAACAGGGGGATCTTCTCGGGCGAGGAATTACTGAAACTCCAGCGGGAGTTCCTCTATGACTTCCTGCACGCGACCCAGGAACAGACGATCAAGCCCAAGAACAACCCCCGGATCGACATCGACCAAGTGATCGTCGGCCGGACCAACATGCCCGAGTACCGCGAGAAGAAGGGCGACGAGTCGATGGAGGCCTTCAACGACCGGACCAAACGCATCGACTTCCCGTACGTACTGGAGTACGTCGCCGAATCCGAGATCTACGGGAAGCTGCTCAACAACGCGGACGTCCCCGACATCAACGTCGAGCCCCACACCCTGGAAATGGCGGGGCTGTTCGGCGTGCTGACCCGGATCGAGGAGCCCGACACCGAGGCCGTCGACATCATCCAGAAGGCGAAAGCCTACAACGGCGAGTCGAGCGACGGCGACGACATCGACGTGAAGAAGCTCCGCGAGGAGGGCGAATCGAACGCCGAGATCGCCGAGGCGATGGTCGGCGTCTCGCCGCGGTTCATCGGCGACGAAATCGCGGAAGCGATCATGGACTCGATGCATCGCGGGCGCGGGTATCTCTCGGCGCTCGCGGTGTTCACCCACTTCGAGGAGAACTTGGAGAACCACGGCTCGATCCCCGAGGAGAACTTCGAGCGGTATCACCGATATCTCGAACTCGTTCGGGAGGAGTACAAGGAACGGGCCATCGAGGACGTGCGCCACGCGCTGGCCTACGACGTCGACGAGATCCAACGCCAGGGCGAGAAGTACATGGATCACGTCATGGCGTACATCGACGACGACACCGTTCCGGACGATCTCACCGGGCGCGAGCAGGATCCCGACGAGACGTTTCTCAGAGCGGTCGAGGAGAAACTGGAGATCCCCGAGGACCGAAAGGACGACTTCCGCCAGGAGGTCTCGAACTGGGTCTCCCGGCGAGCGCGCGAGGGCGAGGCGTTCAGCCCGCAGGACAACGACCGCCTGCGCCGGGCGCTCGAACGGAAGCTCTGGGAGGACAAGAAACACAACATCAACTTCTCGGCACTGGTGAGCGCGAACGAACTCGACGACGACGAGCGAAACGCCTGGGTCGACGCGCTGATCGAACAGGGTTACTCCAAGGAGGGCGCAATGGAGGTACTCGAGTTCGCCGGCGCGGAGGTCGCCAAAAGCGAACTCGAGACATGAGCGGGACCGAGTACGTTCGGGAGGCGGACCGAGAGCTCGACGCGGCCTACGAGGAGCCCATGAGCCTCGCGGAGTACGTCGACCGGCTGTTTTCCCGCCCCTCGATCGGCGCCCACGCCTCGAAATACCTCCTGAGCGCGATCGAGGCCGCCGGAACCCGGACGGTGATAGAGGAGGGCGAGGAGCGCGAACGCTATCGCTTCTTCGACGACCCGCACAACGACGGCGAGCACGCGATCCTGGGCAACACCGGGGTGCTCAACGACTTCGTCGACGACCTGCGCTCGATCGCCGCCGGGCGGGGCAAGGAGGAGAAGATCATCTGGTTCGACGGGCCGACTGCCACTGGCAAATCTGAACTCAAGCGGTGTCTGGTCAACGGGCTCCGGGAGTACTCGAAGACGCCCGAAGGGCGCCGGTACACCGTGGAGTGGAACATCGCGAGCGCCGAGGACGCGCCCGGGCTGACCTACGGCGACACTCCGAAAGTCGACGAGGACAGCTGGTATCAGAGCCCCGTCCAGTCGAACCCGCTGTCGGTGTTCCCCGAACCGGTTCGTGAGGCGATCCTCGAGGACCTCGACGCCGAATACGACGATCACACGCCGGTTCGCGCGGAGACGGAGCTCGATCCCTTCAGTCGGGAGGCCTACGAGCACCTCGAGAAGCGGTATCGTCGGGAGGGCGTCGCGGACCTCTTCTCGGCGGTGACCGATCCGCGCCACCTGCGGGTGACGAACTACGTCGTCGACGTGGGACGGGGGATCGGCGTGCTCCACTCGGAGGACGACGGTCGACCCAAAGAGCGATTGGTCGGCAGCTGGATGGCCGGCATGCTACAGAAACTCGACTCGCGTGGCCGGAAGAACCCCCAGGCGTTCAGCTACGACGGCGTGCTCTCACAGGGCAACGGCCTGCTGACGATCGTCGAGGACGCGGCCCAGCACGCCGACCTGCTCCAGAAGCTGCTCAACGTCCCCGACGAGCGCCACGTCAAGCTCGATAAGGCGATCGGGATGGACGTCGACACGCAGTTGCTGATCATCTCGAACCCCGACCTCGATGCACAGTTGAACCAGCACGCCGACCGCAACGGCGCCGATCCGCTGCGCGCACTCAAGCGCCGCCTCGACAGACACGAGTTCCGGTACCTGACGAACCTCCGGCTCGAATGCGAGCTGATCCACCGTGAACTCACCGGTGAGACCGCGATCTGGGAGGGAAGCGACGGCGAGGAACTCCGCGATCGGGTTCGCGCCCCGATCTCGATCCGTATCGGCGAGCGCGGCGGGAGAGTTCGCGAACGTGAACTGGCGCCCCACACGGTCGAAGCGGCGGCGCTTTACAGCGTCGTCTCCCGACTGGACCGAGACGACCTTCCCGAGGGGCTCTCGTTGGTCGAGAAGGCGCTGTTGTTCGACCGGGGCTATCTCCGTGAGGGCGACGAGCGCATCGAAACCGATGCCTTCGAATTCGACTCGAACGCGGTCGACGGCGCACACGGGATCCCGGTCACCTTTACCCGCGACGTGATCGCGGAGCTACTCAACACGGCGCGCGACCGGAACCATCCCGACTTGGCCGTCGAGAACGTCCTCATGCCACGCGACGTGCTGAACGCGATGGCGGAACGGCTCCACGACGCGCCGATGTTCTCGCGGGCCGAGCGCCGCGAGTTCGAGGACCGGCTCGTCTCGGTCAAAAACCACGTCTTCGACCAGCAGGAGGCGGACGTCATCGACGCGATCATGCACGAAAAGCGCGTCGACGAATCGACGGTCGAGGAGTACGTCGAGCACGTCTACGCGTGGGCGACCGACGGCACCGTCGAAACCGACCAGGGCGAGGTCGAGCCCGACCCGCTGAAGATGAAGGTGTTTGAAACCGACCATCTGGGGCGCTTCAGCGACCACGAGTACGACGGAACGACGCCGATGCCTGCCGTTCGAACGTTCAGGAGGGAGCGCGTCATTACGGCACTGAACCGCCACGCGTGGCAGAACCGCACCGAGGACTTCGCCATCGACGAGGTGAACCTGCTCGACATCCCGGTGGTCAGAGACGTCCTCGAGACACACGACTGGAGCGACGTCGCGCGGATCTACGACGACTTCGATCCCGACCAGTGGGACGATCCGCCGGCGAACACCGAAACCGCGGCCGTCAAAGAGGAGACGATCGAGACGCTCGTCTCGGAGTTCGGCTACTCGCCCGCGTCGGCGGAGTTGACCGGCCGGCACGTCATGGGACAGGTGAGCTACCGATGGGACTGAAGGACGACCTCGAACGCTACCGCGAGGTGGGCGAGAAGCGCCGACAGGACCTCGCGGAGTTCATCCAGTACGGCGATCTGGGTCAGAGCGACGAGATCCACATCCCGATCAAGATCGTCTCGTTGCCGGAGTTCGCCTACGACCGCCTCGACCAGGGCGGCGTCGGACAGGGAAACGGCGGGACGCCCGAGCCCGGGGACCCGGTCGGGAAACCCCAGCCCCAACCCGGCGACGGCGATGACGGCGAACCCGGAGAGGAGGGTGGGGACCACGAGTACTACGAGATGGATCCCGAGGAGTTCGCCCAGGAACTCGACGAGCGGCTCGGACTCGACCTCGAACCGAAAGGAAAGAAGGTCGAAACCGAGGAGGAGGGCGAGCTGACCGACAGGACCAGAACGGGACCCGACAGCACGCTCGACGTCGAGCGGCTGTTCAAGCAGGGTCTCAAGCGAAAGCTGGCGATGGAGTTCGACGAGGAATACGTCCGTGAACTGCTTCGCGTCGAGGGAATCACCCCCGAGGAGGCGTTCGCCTACGCGCGCTCGAACCATATCCCCGTCTCGAAAGCGTGGATCGACGACGCGTTCGACTCGCTTCCGGACGCCGAGCGCGGGCGGTGGGCCAGCATCGAGACGATGGAGGAGAACGTCGATCGCGAGCCGCTCAGCCAACGGATTCGCCGCGACGGCGTCGGGCATATCCCGTTTCGGCGCGAGGACGAACGTTATCGGTACCCCGAGGTCGTCACGAAACCCCAGCACAACGTCGTCGTCGTCAACATTCGAGACGTTTCGGGGTCGATGCGTGAGGACAAGCGCGAACTGGTCGAACGGACCTTCACCCCGCTCGATTGGTATCTCACGGGCAAGTACGACACCGCCGAGTTCGTCTACATCGCCCACGACGCGAGCGCGTGGGAGGTCGAACGCGAGGAGTTCTTCGGGATCCGCTCGGGCGGCGGGACGAAGATCTCCGCGGCCTATGAACTCGCCGCCGCGATCCTCGAGGAACGGTACCCGTGGCGCGAGTGGAACCGCTACGTGTTCGCGGCGGGCGACTCGGAGAACTCCTCGAACGATACCGAAGAGCGGGTGATCCCGCTGATGGAGAGGATCCCGGCGAATCTACATGCGTACGTCGAGACCCAGCCCTCAGGCAGCGCGATCAATGCGACCCACGCCGAGGAGATCGAGCGCCGACTGGGCGACCGGGAGAACGTCGCGGTGACCTACGTCTCGGGGCCCGACAACGTCACGAACGCGATCTACGAGATACTCAGTACGGAGGACGAGCCATGACCACGAACTACGAGGCCCAGCGCATCGCGGACGAACTCGAAGAGCCGGTACGGGAGGCAAACGAACTGGCGCGAAAGCTCGGGCTCGAACCGTACCCGGTGAACTACTGGATCGTCGACAACGACGAGATGAACCAGCTGATCGCCTACGACGGCTTTCAGGAGCGCTATCCCCACTGGCGATGGGGGATGAAGTTCGACCGCCAGCAGAAGACCAACCAGTTCATCGGCGGCAAGGCGTTCGAACTCGTCAACAACGACGATCCCTCGAACGCCTTCCTGCAGGAGTCGAACACGCTGGCGGACCAGAAAGCGGTCATCACGCACGTCGAGGCACACGCCGACTTCTTCGCGAACAACCGCTGGTTCGGGCTGTTCACCGGTGACGACCGAGCCACTAGTCCCGAAGCCGCCGCGATGCTCGCACGCCATGCGAAGGCGATCGAGGTCGCGATAGCCGACCCGGACATCGAGCGAAGCGACGTCGAACGCTGGATCGATAACGTGCTTTGTATCGAGGACGCGATCGACCAGCACGCCCCGTTCGTTCGCCAGCGGATCCGCGAGGACGACGACGAGGAACGGGCGGACGTACTGAATGCGCTTGATGGGCTTGGACTCTCCGAGACGGTCAAACACGAGGTGTTCGATGAAGAGTGGCTAGAGGGCCAACGCGACGACGAGACGGCCGAGTCGTTTCCCGAGCACCCCGACTCCGACCTTCTGGCGTTCCTTCGCGAACACGGCAAGCAGTACGACGCGGACACCGAGCGCGCCCGTGAGATGGAGCCCTGGCAGCGCGAAGTGCTTGACGTCCTCCGGACGGAGGCGTACTACTTCGCGCCCCAGCGCATGACGAAGGTGATGAACGAGGGGTGGGCCGCCTACTGGGAGTCGATGATGATGGGCGAGGAGGGATTTGCCGACGCGACGGAGTTCATCGACTATGCGGACCACCAAGCACGCGTGCTCGGTTCGCCGGGGCTGAACCCATACAAACTCGGCAAGGAGCTCTGGGAACACATCGAGAACGCCCAAAACAGGCGCGAGGTGATCGACAAACTCCTGCGTGTCGAGGGAGTCACCTGGCGGAACTTCCACGATACCGTCGATATCGAGCGGGTACGCGAGCTGCTCGAACCGCATACGCCACTCGGCGAGATAACTCTTGATCGCCTCGACGAACTGGAAGCGTTCGAGGGTGCAGTCGATACCGATGCACTCACACGGGCGCGGGCGGGCGAGATCGATCTCGACCGGTATCCGTGGAAAGTCCTCTCGTATGAGGGACTCGCGGAACGCCACTACTCGCTCGTGAAACCGCAAAACCGTGGCGTTCTCCACCGGATCACACAACAGGATCTCGAACAGGCCGGTCGATACGTGTTCGACGACGCGCTGTATGCGACCGTCAACGAGGCGATCGCGGACGTGGACCGGACCGCAGGCTGGCGGCGGATGGCCGAGATCAGGGAGAGCCACAACGACGTGACGTTTATCGACGAGTTTCTGAGCCAGGAGTTCGTCGATCGCCACGACTACTTCACCTACGAATACGCCCACGCAACCGGGGACTTTCGCGCGACGAGTACCGCCGCCGCCGCCGTCAAAAAGAAACTCCTGTTGCAGTTCACGAACTTCGGCAAGCCGACGATAGAGGTTCACGACGCCAACTTCGGGAATCGAAACGAGCTGCTGATGGGCCACCGGTATAACGGCGTCGCACTCGACATCGAACAGGCGAAACAGACCCTCGCACGCGTGTTCGAACTGTGGGGACGACCGGTAAACCTCATGACGATCAGAAGGGAAGTATCCGATAAAGACGTTGAAGTCGCACGTCGACGCAATCGGGAGCCCGAACCGTCCGAACGAGGAGTTCGAATCCGATACGACGGAACGGAGTTCGAGACGACCGACCTCGAGGAGGAGTTGACGGCGACGATCGAAGCCAGCGATATCGACTACGACACGAAACCCGACGAGTGGCTCGCGTGACTTCCGGCTCGATGGACTATCGGTGTCGATTTCGCGGCTAAATAACACTCCAGATCACCCGAACGGCTACTGTTCATGTGGCTCAGGCCTCGTATGATCTCCAGTCGAAATTAATGTCTTGTAGATTACTATTGAAAAAATACGTAACAATAATAACAGTTCCCCTTGTGGCCGTAGATGGGGATGAAGGGGGAGTTTCTGTGAGAGACATGCGGGGAAACGTATGAATGGCGACTCGCCGACATTATCGGAGGGTGAAATCCATGACATCCTCCGCAACGATAGACGGCGAGCGGTCATCGTGTTCCTTACGGAACACGATGGTCGAGCGACGATCCGAGACCTCTCCGAGTATATCGCGATGCTTGAGAGCGATGAGAACCCACCACCACGAAACGTCCGTCAGAGCGTCTACGTCTCACTCCATCAAACACACCTTCCCAAACTGGACGGTTTGGACGTCGTTGATTACGACACCGATAGCAAGGAAGTCGAACTTCGCGATCGGGCGGACCAAGTCAGGGCGTATATGAATCAAGCCGAGACGAACGATACCGCCGTACTGGTTTATCTACTCATTGGAATCCTCGGTGTGTTCGTCTCGCTCGCTTCGTCCATGGGAGGGTCAATGGTAATTCCGTGGATCTGGGTAACGCCACTGTTTCTCGCGCTCGTGCTCTTGAGTGGATATCAGTTATGGCGATAGTCGAATTATAAGCTATTAGATGAATACCACACCACTTCACATCGGATCCTGACTATATGTAGTGTATAATATGTCTTTTGTAAATATTGATAGTATAACATACATACTCACTCGTATACTCAGTTACATTTCAATGGAACTCCTTTGATATATACTTTCTGATAGTTCCACTACTGTCCCGATAGATGAACAGTTCACTTAGATTTAATGACTGCGAAAACCATTGAACGATATTCTGTATTTATTATGCTTTTGAAAATATGTGTTAGTAGGCATCATGAGTATCCAGACGCCGCCCGCCGAAGACACCGCCGTTGAATCGACAGAGGACAGTCGCACCATGTCGAAGGACGACCTATTTCACCTCCTTCAGAACGGTCGGCGACGTGCCGTGTTGCGGTACTTCGCTTCCCGCCCTGAACAGAGAAAATTTGATATGCGAACCGTCGCAGAAGCGATCGCCGCCTGGGAAAACGAGATTCCCGTCGAACAACTGAGTTCCGACCAGCGTCAACGTGTTTACATCGCGCTGTACCAGTCCCACCTTCCCAAACTCGACGATTACGGCGTGATCGAGTACAACCAGTCGCGCGGACTCATCGTCCCGACGTCGCTAACGGCGATGTTCGAGCCTTACTTGGAAGGGGAGTTCGAGACGGCACCGCTTGACCAGCGCGTGACCGTCCCCAAGGACCAGTCCTCTCTCGGATCGGCTGTCCGGTCCCTTCTCAACCGCTGAGCAGGGCCGGGTATTGTTCCCGCTACACTGCTGAAAGTCGGTTTATTCGATAGCGAGCGAGCCCGCACCCAAATCGATGAATCGAAGAATGCTCGGTCGGGGATTTGAACCCCGGTCATCGGCTCGAAAGGCCAATATGATTGGCCGGACTACACCAACCGAGCTATCGCGTTCTATCGTTCCCGGCAGATTCGTTTAAACGTTCCGTTCCTCGTCGGCTTATTCGCCCTCGTACTCCGGATCGCGATCGCTCTGGAACGCCGAGAGGCCCTCCCAGAGGTCGTCCGTGGTGAATAGATGGCCGAACCCGCTTGCCTCGTATTCCAGACCGGCATCGATATCACCTCTGCCGGCGAGCATCGCGCGCTTCGTGAGTTTCTGTGCGATCGGCGGCCCGCCCGCGAGGTCGCCTGCGATCTGGCGGGCGCGCTCGTCGAACTCTTCGGTCGAAACGACCTCGTTGACGAACCCGTAATCGTACATCGTCTCGGGCTCGTAGTCGTTGTCCGCGGTGAAGATGATCTCTTTCGCGCGACCTTCGCCGACGATTCGGGGAAGACGTTGGGTCCCACCCCAACCGGGCATGAGGCCGAGGTTGTGTTCGGGCTGGCCGAACTGCGAGCGCTCGCTTGCGATCCGCATGTCCGCACAGGCCGCAAGCTCCATCCCGCCGCCGAGACAGTAGCCGTCGATCGCCGCGAGAACGGGCTTGGGGACCTCCTCGAGGCGACCGAACACCTCCTGTCCTCGTCGGGACAGTTCGGCGGCTTCGAGGCCGCTACCGGCCGCGGCCGTCGAGGCGTCGAAGCCGGCCGAGAACGCCCGATCGCCTGCGCCCGTCAGGAGGATCGCGCGAACCGCGTCGTCCTCGGTCAGTTTGTCGAGCGCGTCGTCGATCTCCTCGATCATGTCCGTCGTGATCGTGTTCATTCGGTGGGCCCGGTCTATCGACAGGTGACCGACCCGCCCGTCGATCTCGACTGCGATGACGTCGTACTCGTAGCCGTCCGAATCGGTCTCCTCGACGGCGTCGTAGAACCCGCCGGCATCGGCGCGCTCTCTGAGGTATTCGTCGGGCTGGTACCGCTCGTGGCCCGTCTCCTCGTATGCGGATTCGAGCGTTTCGAGCAGCGATTCGAGCCCGTACTCGTCGACCACGGCGACGGGCCCCTCGGGCCAGCCGCCACCGAGAGTGACCGCCTCGTCGATCGAGTCGGGCGGGGCGATGTCCCCGCCGATCAGCTTCGCGACCTCGTTTGCCATCGAGGCAAGCAGCCGGGCCTCGACGAACTCCGATCCTTCGTCGGCCGGGATCTCGGCACCGGGGCCGTCCTCGTAGTCGTAAAAGCCCTTGCCGGTCTTCTTCCCGAGCTCCTCGTTTTCGACCTTTTCTGCGAGCAGCGGCGCGGGCTCGTAGGCCTCGCCCAGCACTTCGTTCATGTACTGGAGGACGTGGTAGCTCACGTCGTTGCCGACCTGGTCGCCGAGTTCGAACGCACCCATCGGGTGGCCGATGTCGAACTTCGTCGTCGAGTCGACCTCGGTGATCGTCGCCTCGTCCTCGCTGACGAGCCACGCGGCCTCGTTCATCAGTGGGACGAGCACGCGGTTGACGATGAAGCCGGGTGCGTCCCTGTGGACGCGCACGGGGGTCTTCCCGAAGTCCTCCGCGAGTGCCTCAGTGAGTTCGAGCGTCTCCTCGCTCGTGTGTTCGCCGGTGATGACCTCGACGAGATCCATCCGAACCGGCGGGTTGAAGAAGTGCATCCCGCAGAAGCGCTCGGGTCGCTCGGTGACCTCCGAGAGTTCGGTGATCGACAGCGAGGAGGTGTTAGTCGCGAAGATCGCCTCGTCAGGGGCGTACTTTTCGACGTCGGTGTAGACGTCCTTTTTGATCTCCATCTGTTCGGGCACCGCCTCGATCAGGAAATCGGTCGAGGAAACGGATTCCTCCATATCGACGACGGGTGTGATTCGATCGAGGGCGGCGTCGGCCTCCTCCTGCGAGATCCGGTCGTTCTCGGCGAGCTTTCCGAGGCTCCACTCGATCTGCTCGTAGCCGTTCTGGACGAACTCATCCTTGATGTCACGCATGTACACGTCGTAGCCGGCGATCGCGGCGACCTCCGCGATCCCGTGGCCCATGTTTCCGGCACCGAGAACCGTTATGGTGTTGATATCGTTGATCTCCATACCGCCAGTGCGTCTGCTACCCGTTTCAACGTTTCCCTCTCCGAGATTAACAACTGATGATTAGTTTATCACGCTGCCGTCGAAGCGTCGAGCGGCGAACCGACGTCCAGCGACGGGAACCGACACCGTCAGGTGATCGGGGTCCCTACCCGGTCCGATGACAGACGCCGCGCTCGCGCGCCTGCGCGAGGATCCCGTGATGGCAACGGTGATCAACGAATACGACTTGTACACCGAACAAGAATGGGAGTCGGGTTTCGAACGGCTCGTCGTCTCGGTGATCAACCAGTCCATCTCGACGGCGGCCGCGGCCGCGGTCAGAGAGCGGGTCTATGCGCTGTTCGACGGCCCGATCACGCCCGAGGCCGTCCTTGCGGCCGACGACGAGGAACTCGCCGCTGCGGGACTGGGAAGACGGAAAGCGGAGTACGTCAACACCGCCGCGGAGGCGTTTCTCGAACGCGATCTGAGTCGCGAAGCGCTCGCTGATCACACCGACGAGGAAGTGATCGAGGAGCTGACACGGATCCGCGGGATCGGCGAGTGGACCGCCCGGATGTACCTCCTCTTCGTTCTCGAACGTGAGGACGTCCTCCCATTGGGAGACCTCGCGGTCAGACGCGGTATCGAGGAGCTATACAACGACGGCGAGGAACTCACTCGCGCCGAGATGCGCGAGATCGCGGAGGCGTGGCGTCCCTACCGGTCGACCGGGACGAAGTACGTCTGGGCGGCTTACGAGTCGGACTGAAGTCGCCTACCGCTCCTCTTCCTCCTCCTCCTCTTCCCTCTCGGGATCGTAGTCCTCCGCCTCGGCGCGCCGCCGGACGTTGACCTGGTAGTTCTCGAGGATGTCCCGACCGAGAAGGAGGGCGTAATCCATGTGACTCCGGTCCTCGATACTGGCGGTGACGGTGTGTTGGTTGCCCGCGACGCCGACTACGAGGTCGACGACGGGCCGCGAGCGACTGGACTTCGAACTGCCCGAGCGCACGCGCGTGATGGATTTGATCGGTCCGGCGCCGATCTCTGCGGCCAGTCCTGTGTCGATGCTCGTTCTCGCCGCACCGGTGTCGGACTTGGCGATGACGGTCTGGCTCCCGCTGGTCCCGCTGACGTGGACCTCCTCGGTGTAGCCGATGCTTGCGGCCTCGTCGCGGATCTGCTCCGCTTCGGGCGGCATCGAGGAGGGTCGCGAGTCGTCGAGCGTCGCCGAGAGGTCGTGGACGCGCTCCTCGTCGACCTCGCCGCCGCCGAGTTCGATCGCCAACTGGGCGATATACGGTGCGGGACTGACGTTCGCCGCGCGATACAGCCCTCGAAAGCCGGCGGTGGGGTTGACCTCGAGGACGAACCAGCCGTTCTCGCCCTCGATCAGGTCGACGCCCGCGTAATCCAGTCCGACCACGTCGGCGGCCGTCGTCGCCATCTCGACGGCTTCGCTGGGGATGTCGTCGGTCGCGTTCTCCACGTCACCGCCCAGCGCGACGTTCGTCCGCCAATCGTTTTCCGGCGCGTAGCGGTTCATCGCACCGATGATCCGGTCCCCGACGACGTACACCCGAAGGTCACGGTGGCGCTCGCCGTCGCGTTCGATGAGCTTCTGGAGGAACGCTTGGCGGTTCCCGACACGAGGGTTGACCGTCTCGTCGGGGCCGATCTTCCACGTCCCGCCGCCGTGGGTACCGATGGCGGTCTTGTAGACGACCTCCTCGCCGAACTCGCCGCGTCCCTCGTTGAGCCGGCGGTTGTCGAGCGCGAGCAGCGCGTCCGGCACCGGGACGCCCGCGTCGGCGAGGCGCACACCGGTCGCGAACTTGTGGAGGGCCGTCAGCGTCGCCTGGGGCCTGTTGAGCATCGGGCGCAACGACTCGTAGGTCGTCGCGAGTCCGAGTTCCTCGCTCGGGTGGCCCGTATTCGAGAGCAGCAATCGGTTTGCGATCACGTCGACGTCGGGTTCGAGATGCACACCCTCCGAGTCGATCTCGATCGCGGTGTTCTCCTGTCTGATCCATTCCCCCTCGTGGCCGAGGTCCTCGATGGCGTTCAGGATGGCTTTCGTCTCCTTGCTACTGTGCAGGCTCAACACGCCGACACGAACGCTCCCTGGTTCCATACTCCGACAACTCACGGAGAATGCAAAAACGTTGCCGGTGCGGACTGGATGGCTTATTATACGCTGCGGGCACAATCCTCGCTATGAGCGATTCGCCCGAGCCGTTCACGTACAACGGGGGAACCGTCGCCCCCGGCGAGACGGCCAACATCCGGTACACCGTCAGCGAGACGTACCTCGGCGACCCGGTCCGAATCCCCGTCACGATCGTCAACGGCGAACACTCCGGATCGACCGCGTGTCTCACCGCTGCGACCCACGGCGACGAACTCAACGGTATCGAGGTGGTTCGGGCCGTGGCCTACGAGTGGGACCACAGTGATCTGCATGGCACCATCGTCTGTCTGCCCGTGATCAACGTCCCCGGATTCCTCGCCCAGCAGCGCTATCTCCCGATTCTGGACCGGGACCTCAACCGATCCTTCCCCGGCTACGAAACCGGCACGAGCGCCCGGCGGATGGCCCACCGGATCTACACCAACTTCATCCAGCCGTGTGATTTCGTGCTCGACTTCCACACGTCCACGCGCGGGCGAAACAACATGCTTCACGTCAGAGCCGACATGGAGGACTCCGACGTCGAACGGCTCGCCCGGGCGTTCGCCTCGAACGTCATCATCGCCGGGCAGGGCCCGGAGGGGACGCTCCGCCGGGAGGCCAGCGACGACGGCGTTCCGGCGGTGACGATCGAAATGGGCGAGGCTCACCGCTTCCAGCGCGACCTGATCGACGAAGCGCTCGTGGGCACCGAGAGCGTCTTCGCCGAATACGGGCTCCGCCCGGGGGCGCGGGTGCGGTGGCCCGGCTGGCGAACCGTCATCCATGACGATCTGGAGAAGACGTGGATCCGGGCGGACTCGGGCGGGATCGTCGACATGCACCACCAGCGTGGCGCCCTGGTCCACGAGGGCACACCGATCTGTACCATCACCAACCCATTCATGACCGAGAACGACACCGTCGAGGCCCCGTTCACTGGATTGTTAGTCGGCGTCCTCGAGAACCCCGTCGTCTATCCCGGCAACCCGATCTGTCATCTCGTCGAACTCGACGAGGGGATCAGACACATCGTCGAGACGCGCCATCTGGCGGGCGAGTAGCGCCGCTCGACTACGGTCGGGCGAGGTAGACACGGATGAGTGTAGTAACCTCTTTACCCCATGAGGCCAAGGCTCAAGCACGAATGAGTCAGTCGTACAATCGTGGCCTCGTCGAGGACTTCGGCCGGTGGCGCGAGTTCACCGCCGGCATGTGGGCATGGATCTTCCACAAGTTCACCGGTTGGGTCCTCATCGGCTACCTGTTTACACACATCGCCGTCCTGAGTACGTCCACCATCGGTGGGGGCGTATACACGGAGACGCTTCAGAGCCTGGAGAGTCTCTTCATCGTGCGCGTCCTCGAGGTCGGCCTGCTGTCGGTCGCCGTCTTCCATATCCTCAACGGCGTCCGCTTGCTGATGGTCGATCTGGGTGTGGGACTCGAATCACAGGACAAGAGCTTCTACGCGGCGCTGATCGTGACGGGCCTGATCGCCATCGCGAGCGTGCCGACGTTCATCGAGGGGGTGTTCTGAGATGGCAGAACGTTACTCCTCGTTCAACTCCAACGGCAGCCTCTGGCTGATTCAACGGATCACGGCGGCGTTTCTGGTCATCGTACTCGCCTTCCATTTCTTCCTGCTGCACTTCGTGAATCACGCCTCGGAGATCACGTTCGCGGGCAGTCAGTACCGAATGGGTACGTTGAGTTACTACTCGCTGATGGTGCTGTTCCTGATCACCGCGACGTTCCACGGCGTCAACGGTGTCTACAACGGTCTGACCAACCAGGGACTCGAGGGGACCCAGAAAACGGTCGTCAAGTGGGTGCTCGTCGTCGCGAGCGCCCTGTTGATCTTTCAGGGGATCCGCACGGCAAACGCGTTCGCAGGTATTGCACTGTTCTGATACGCTACCGACACACCAACACAATGAGCACACACGTTCCACAGGAGCAGGACGAATCGAACGTCGACGCGGGCGAATCGCGGCCCCGCTCGTCACACCAGGACCGGCGGCTACAGGACAAAGCCGATCGGGCGGAACGAAACAAGCAAGAGAGCGAGGAGCGCGCCGGAGAGGACGAGGAGACCGTTGAGATCAAGGTTTTCCGGTATGACCCGGAAGTCGAAGGGAAACAGGAGCCGCGCTTCGATACGTTTCAGGTGCCCTTCGAGAAGGGGATGACCGTGCTGGACACGGTGATGTACGCGCGCGATCACTACGACTCCTCGCTCACCTTCCGACACTCCTGTCGGCAGGCGATCTGCGGGTCGGACGCCTTCTTCATCAACGGCCGCCAGCGGCTGGGCTGTCAGACCCAGATCGCGGAGCTCGATACCCCGGTACGGATCGAGCCGCTTCCTCACCAGGAGGTCGTCAAGGACCTCGTCGTGGACATGGACTCGTTTTACGAACAGATGGAGGCCGTCGAGCCGTACTTCCAGACGAACGAGGCGCCCGACGACGAACTCGCAGAGCAGCGCCAGAACCGCGAAAACAGGGAGAAAATCAAGATGGGGACCCGGTGTATCTGGTGTGCCTCGTGTATGTCCTCGTGTAATATCGCGGCGGGCGACGACCAGTATCTCGGCCCGGCGCCGATCAGCATGGCCTACCGGTTCGCGATGGACGAACGCGAGGGCGAGGACATGCAGGACCACCGCCTGCGGATCATCGAGCAGGAACACGGTGTCTGGCGGTGTCAGACCCAGTTCTCCTGTACGAACGTCTGCCCGAAGGACATCCCACTTACGGAACACATCCAGGAACTGAAACGCGAAGCGGTCAAGAAGAACCTCAAGTTCTGGTAACCGGAGAACGACAGCAACACAGACCACAGCCTCAATACGACACACTCTCAATCACAACTCATGCACGAACACGATGTACTCGTCGTCGGCGCGGGCGGTGCCGGGCTACGAGCCGCGATCGCGGCCCACGAGGAGGGCGCGGACGTCGCGCTCGTCACGAAACTCCATCCCGTTCGCAGCCATACCGGCGCGGCGGAGGGCGGCATCAACGCCGCGCTGCGCGACGGTGACTCCTGGGAGGACCACGCCTACGACACGATGAAGGGATCCGATTACCTCGGGGACGCCCCCGCGATCGAGACCCTCTGTCAGGACAGCCCGAAGGAGACGATCCAGCTCGAACACTGGGGGATGCCGTTCTCCCGCGAGGAGGACGGCAGGGTCTCCCAGCGCCCGTTCGGCGGACTGTCGTTCCCGCGAACCACCTACGCCGGGGCCGAAACCGGCCACCACCTGCTGCACACGCTGTATCAGCAGGTCGTCAAACGCGGGATCACGGTCTACGACGAGTGGTACGTCAGCCGCCTCGCGGTGACGGAGGACCCCGACCCCGAGAAACGCGAGTGTCACGGGGTCGTCGCCTTCGACGTCCAGACCGGCGAGGTCGCGGGATTTCGGGCGCGAAACGGCGTCATCCTCGCGACCGGCGGCCCGGGCCAGGTCTTCGATCACACCACCAACGCCGTCTCGAACACGGGCGACGGCCCCGCGATGGCCTACCGGGCGGGCGTCCCGATGGAGGACATGGAGTTCATCCAGTTCCACCCGACGACGCTGCCCTCGACGGGCGTGCTGATCTCCGAGGGCGTTCGAGGGGAAGGCGGGATCCTCTACAACGAGAAGGGCGAGCGGTTCATGTTCGAGCACGGCTACGCATCGAACTCCGGCGAGCTCGCCTCCCGGGACGTGGTCGCGCGTGCGGAGCTCACCGAGGTCAACGAGGGTCGTGGCGTCGACGACGAGTACGTTCACCTCGACATGCGCCACCTCGGCGAGGAGCGCATCATCGACCGACTGGAGAACATCCTGCATCTCGCGGGCGACTTCGAGGGTGTCGACGGGCTGGTCGAGCCGATGCCGGTCAAGCCCGGCCAGCACTACGCGATGGGCGGGATCGAAACCGACGAGAACGGCGAGACGCTCGTTTCCGGACTCTATGCCGTCGGCGAGTGTGCCTGTGTCTCGGTTCACGGCTCGAACCGCTTGGGCGGCAACGCGCTACCCGAACTCATTGTCTTCGGTGCGCGTGCGGGCCGACACGCGTCCGGGACGGACCTCGGCGAGGCGATCATCGAGACGGGCAAGACCGAGGACACGGAGATCGGAGAGGTCGATACCCCGGTCGCACCGGGTGCGATTCACGCGGGCGACACCGACGAGGACGCGGTCGCCGACGGGGGGGATCCCCGAAGCGAGGGGGCAGGTGTCATTCCCGAACCGAACGAGGTCGTCGAGCGAGCCCTCAAGGCCGAGAACCGGCGGATCGATCACCTGATGGAGAAAGACGAAGGGATCCAGCAGGCAGAACTCCGCGAGAAGCTTCAGAAGACGATGACCCGGAACGTCAACGTCTTTCGGACCGAAGAGGGGCTCAAGCAGGCACTGCGTGACATTCGTGAGGTGCGAGAACAGTACCAGGACGTCTACGTCGACGACCCTTCGCGCACCTTCAACACCGACCTCCAGCAGACCATCGAGATGCGGAACCTGATCGACACCGCCGAGGCGATCACGCTCGGTGCGCTCGCACGCGACGAGTTCCGTGGTGCCCACTGGCGCCAGGAGTATCAGGAACGGAGGGACGAAAAATGGCTCAAACACACGCTGCTGTCGTGGAACAACGGCACGCCCGAGCTCTGGTACAAACCCGTGATCCTCGAGGGCGAAGACAAGACCTACGAGCCGAAGATCCGTAGCTACTGACTCAGACGACCGTTTTCGCGAGTTCGGTAGCCCGTTTTCTCACTGCCTCGGCGTCGACAGTCGTCGCTTCGTCGTCGTAGAGTACCTCCCCGTCGACCATCGTAAAGCGCACGTCGTCGCCGTGGGCGGCGAAGACGAGATGCGAGAGCAGGTCATGGATCGGCGTCGCGCGCGTCAGATCGGTCGTGAGCCCGACGATGTCGGCACGCCATCCTTCACGGAGTTCACCGACCCGTTTGAACCCCGCCGCACGCGCGCCGTTGACCGTCGCCATCTCGAAGACGGTTCGGGCCGGGAGGCTCGTCGGGTCGAGCGCGTCGACCTTTCCAAGCAGGCTCGCCTGGCGCATCTCGGTGTAGGGGTCGAGCGTGTTGTTACACGGCGGGCCGTCATTGCCGAGCGCGACGTTAACTCCCCGGTCGACGTACTCCTCGACGGGTGCGATCCCGCTTGCCAGCTTCATGTTCGAGGAGGGACAGTGCACGACGTGGGTTCCGGTCTCTGCGAGGAGTTCCCGTTCGTGCTCGTTGGTGTGGACGCAGTGGGCGAGCACGCAGTCCGGCCCCGTGAGTCCGACCTCGTGGAGCCACTCGACGTTCTCCATGCCGGTCTCATCGCGGACCGCCGCACATTCGTCGCGGTTCTCGCTCGCGTGGACGTGAACTCGGACGCCGTACTCGTCGGCGAGGGCGCGCGCTCCACGGAGACAGTCCTCGGTGCAGGAGACCGCGAATCTGGGGGTGACGGCGTAGCGGATCCGACCGTCGTTCGCGCCGTCGTATCGCTCGATGAGACGCTCGCTCTTGGTGAGGGCGGCGTCGGTGTCCTCGCGCAGGCCCTCGGGAGCGTCCTTGTCCATCAGGACCTTCCCGAGCAGTCCTCGGATCCCGACCTCACGAGCGGCCTCGAACGCCCGGTCGGCATGTGAGACGGAGAGGTGGTCGATACAGGTCGTGACGCCGCTTTCGATCAGTTCGAGGTAGCCAAGCAGCGCCGCGACCTCCATCGCTTCGGGACCCATGCCGGCCTCCATCGGGAGGACGTGCTCGTAAAGCCACTCCAGCAGGGCGGTATCGTCGGCGATCCCCCGTCCGAGACTCTGGACCGAGTGGACGTGCGCGCCGACGAGCCCGGGCATCAACACGTCAAACGCTCGGTGTTCGTGCTCGGGATAGCGTTCGAGGAGGTCCCCACAGTCCCCGACGGCGACGATCCGCTCGTTCTCGACGACGACCGCACCCGATTCGATAACTGTCGACGCGTCGACGACGACAGTGCCGGAAAGTAACATACCGATTGGTCCGAGAGCCGTCCATATATATGACCCGCCCGTTGACCGCTGGTTTCTTGCCTATCTGTATCGTAGCTGACCCGAGGAAGGGTGGCTCAGTGGTAGAGCGCCGACGCACGAGTTTCCGTGCAACAGGCTTCGCGTGGTTCGAATCCCGCCCCTTCCGTTTTACTGGGAGCACTCCCGCGAACGGCAAACGGCATCACGCGTATTCGAGCGGGACGACTCGGTCATGACCGAGTTCGGACACCCCTCTCGTAGTAGCGTTCGTTATCGGACCGTCGCGTAGCCGCCGTCGCGGGCCTCGACGAGACCGGTCTCTCGAAGCTCCCGTAACACCGAAAACAGGGTGAGCTTCGACACGCCGAGATCGGTTCGTAACCGATCGACCGTCGCGAACCCGTCGGACGAGAGGGAGAGATACACGAGTTTGGCGGTCGAGGAGGACAGTTCGTCCGGCAGCGAGGTCGGTCGCTGATCGCCGATTGCAGTCATGCGTTTTCGGTTCGATCGAATCGTTCGTCGATAATAAAACTACTCTACGACAGATGTCGAACCCTCACGAAATCGTGAATTGAGTACCATTCATGATTCAAGCCCCATCGGTAGGATATCTACTGAAGCAGAGGGATGGAACAAGGCATGTCTCAGATCCTGCTCGTCACACTCGCTTCACTGCTCGCGGCGGGACTGGTCCTGACCGGGTGGCTGTTCGCCCCTTCGCGGTAGTTCGATCCACTGGTCGAAGAACGGTCGTCGTATTCGATGGATGGAAACGAACGAGCAGTGCTCGTCCCATCGGAGACGGTTGCCGTGTGTCAGACTGAGCGGGAACGACAAGCCATAGCGGTTTCAGGGCACTCTCCTCCCCACGTCCTGCTGACGGTCAGCCAGCCTCTCTATCTACGACCAGCGGCCATATAGATATACAGACGCTAAAACCCGATTCGAGAGATACCCTCGATCCCGTCGGTTCGACGCCCGGAGTGGTGTGGCCCGAACGGAACGAACATCGTGGGCCAATACGATCACCGGGGTCGTTGATGGCACTTTCATCACTCGAATCTCCAGTGTCCTCGTCGTCCCCGTTCCCGACAGGGTGTAAGTTAACCGTGTGAATCACCACCGTAACCTCGATAGGCAGGGCTACTTTGCGGGTTCTCGAGATCGACCGACGCACCGACAGTCGAACTCCAGTCGTCATCGGGATTCGAGGCCCCTGTCTCGTTACCGGCGGTCCGCCAGCGGTCGGTGTACTCCCCCTCGGGGACCAGCGGATCGTAGCGCTCGCCGTCACTGCCCGTGACCCCATGGACGTTCTGCTGGTACCAGCTCCCGACCCTCGCGTTGCCGGCGTTCGACTCGGGGATCACGTCGTGGCTGATCCAACAATCGACGAGTTCGAAGCGCTCCCAGGGCTGGCCGCGGCAGGTCGCGATGGCGGCCGAGTCGTGGAGGAACGTGCTGTCGCGAATCTCGACGACTCTGCCGGCCCGGAGCCCGAAGTCGGGGTCGCGCTCGGTCGTGTTGTGCGAGATGCCGTTCTCGGTCAGACAGTGCATGTCGATCGTGTGGCCTCGCTGGTCGGGGCCGGTTACGATCTCCGAGGCGCGATACCCGCAGCGGTGTCTCCCCTGGCCGGCGATCGCGTGGCGCTGCTCGTTGAAGTAGACGTGGTCGATCCCTGCGAACCCCATCCAGACGTCGATCCCGTAGCCGTAGCCGTCCTGCTTCGAGGTGTGCAGGTGGCAGTGATGGATCCGGACGTCGTCAGTCCAGCGATCCTCCGGGAGGCTGCCCTTGACGTGGATCCCCGCCCACGTCCAGCCCCAGATCTCGCAGTTGTCGACCTCCCCGCCCTCGCCTTCGAGCGTGATCGCGCGGGCGAGGGTGTTCGGGTAGAGCTCCGGATCGCTCGGCGCGTACTCCTCGCGGTCGTGCGAAGCCCCCCGGAGCCGAAGACCCGAGATTCGAGGTGTGGTCTCGGTCGCCGTGCTGTAGAGCATCGTGTAGGGGCGATCCGACCCCGTGCCGCCCTCTGTGTGGCCCTCGACGTCGGTGTGCAACAGCGCGCCCTCGGAACCGTCCCACCCCCTGTCGCCCACCAGCGTGGATCGGCCGATGTCGATCTCCGTCGAGCCGAAATAGATGTCCGAGTCGACGTGGACGACGTGATCCGGTCCTACGGCTTCTTCGAGTTCCGAGAGGGTGGAGACGGTCACGTCGGTAGTGTCGGGGTTGAGTTTGTCCGAGTAGTGCTCCCCGCCGCCGTGGGGCATCTCGCCGAGGACGTCGCGGATCTCGCCGTCGCTGTAGGTCACTTTGTTTAGGGTAGGGGGGCTGGACTCTTGATGGCGTCGTTCAAAGCTAAACCAGCTTTACGTTGGATTGATATTGTGGAAGATGACGGTAAAATGACTAGACAGCTCTCCTGGGGCGTCGCGCGCCTCGCGACGCCGGCATGAGGACTATCGGTGTTATGAGTACAATACAACCGACGCGCTGCTCGGCGATATCGCGTACTACGGGTCCTGGACAAGTGTATGATTAGTTAAACACTTTTTTGTAGATTTAAGTGCTATAAGTTAGCATGGCAGACGACAAGATACGCGATATCGACAAAATCCAGGAAATGGTTCAAATGGCTGATTCGATAAATGAGCTTACATCTGTTTTGCCAGACCAGTTCCTCGTCAGTGTCGGTATAAATAGCGAAAGCGTCGAGGATTTCGATGTGTGGGCGGATGAGCTTTCGCGACTACCGGACGACTTCAATAATCATTTTATTGAAAATGGATGGATCTGTTATGAGCACCTAAATGCTTCTGTCGCTCAAGAAGCTGTTGAGCTAGCCGATGAGGGCAATAAGGAAGCGGCAGAAGAAGTGTTGGTAGAATCTTATGATGAGGATACTATCGATTATCAATTGAATGTTTTGAAGCAGGTGGAGGGGTTCACTGACAAGGAATATATCGAGCCAGATAAGGAAGGCACATCTCAATCGAGATGGGAACTCGCACAAAAAGCATTGGATGACTATGTTGCTAATCGATATCATGCATCTGTTCCAGTAGTGATAGCGTTAGCAGATGGAATGGTCCAACAGGCACATGTCAATTCTACTGGAGAAGGAGGTAACCTGTCGGCAGAAAGCGCTAACCACGAAGCGTGGAATTCCATTGCTGCTCACTCAACCGGGCTAGAGCGATTGAAAGATGTGATTATGCGGGGTCGTTTAAAAACACGGACCGCCGAGATCGAGATCCCTTATCGGCACGGAATCATGCACGGGATGGATTTGTGCTATGATAACAAGTTAGTGGCTGCTAAATCGTGGGCACTTCTGTTCGCTGCTGGTGAGTGGGCTCAGAAAGCACAAGACGGTGAATTGGACCCTCCTGAGCAGGACGATCAAGACGCCTCACTCAGGGAAGCTCTTGAGACTATGAGGAAAACTGAACAGAGAAGGGAGAAGCAAAATGAATGTGAGCCTAGGAATCCTATCGTCGGTGATACCATCCCTGCTAGCGGAACAATAGATGAGTACGCAGAGAGGACGCCGGAATATGCATTAGTCTATCATCTCCACAAATGGCAGGAAAAGCGCTATGACCTCCTGGCGTCGTTCTTCCAAAAATCGGATGGTTCTCCCGAAGATGTTGATAAAGTTAGTGGAAATCTTCAACACAGGAGTCTTCAATCATTTAAACTTGTTAGTGTAGAAGAGAATAGTGCAGTTTCCGCGGATATTGTCGTTGATACACAAGTAGACTATCTTACAGGTGAGCGTACTGAATCAAAGGATGTACGGTTGATACGAGTACGTGATGATGGATCACTTGCGAAGGATGAAGAAGATGGAAAATGGACGCTACCAAATTGGATGGTACTCATATAGTCTCCCGTAGAGGACCTATGCCTGTGCCCGTTCGATAGTACGCTCGAGGTGCTCCTCGCAAGTGTACTCTAAAATAACGCCATCGGTGAGAACGTAGTAATTACCATCTCGATCGCAGTCGCTATCCTGGCAGTTTCAAGACGTATTTTTGTTCGAAGCCAAGGGGGGGATTTGAACCCCCGAACTCCCGATTACAAGTCGGGTGCTTGGACCACCCAAGCTCCCTTGGCGCATGTGTGAGGTGCCGCTACGGGGTGTTATCGGTTTCGACTCCTTTTTCAAGTTCGAGACGATGCGCGCCGTATCCTCGGTCGGCGTAGAACGCCCGGGCAGCTTCGTTTTCCGCAAGCACCTCCAGGGCGATCGCCTCCGCACCCTTTTCGACCAGCGCCGCCTCTGCGGCGTCCATGAGCGCCGCGCCGATCCCCTCGCCGCGCTTCTCGGGAACGACGTAGACGTTGTGGACCATTCCGCGGGTCGTGTCGACGGCGTACAGCCGGTACTCGACGGTGAACATCACAAAGCCGACGATCTCTCCCTCCGTACGTGCGACGAGGAGGTTGTCCTCAGCGATCTGGTGGGCGATCGTCTCCCCGATGCGCTCGCGGTTCGCCGCCGCCGCGAGGTGCGAGCCGAAGGCGCGCTGGCCGTCGGCGAGCGCGACCCACAGCTCGGCGATCTCGTCAGTGTCGGCGGGAACGGGCGATTCGATCCGCATCACCGGACCAGGGACCGTGGGGAACAAAGAACTGCTGGATCAGACGCCCCGACAGTCCGCACAGACCGCCTGGCCGTTGACCGATTCGAGCCCGGGCATGAGCGAGCCACAGACCTCACAGACACTCTGGGTGGAGTACTGGCCGTCCTCTTCCTCGGGTTCTTCGGAACGCCCCATCGTTTCGATCTCGCGTTCGGGCGACGACAGCGACGACGCGGCCGCGGTGAGCACGTCCTGTGGAGTCAACACGCCGACGAGCCCCTCGCCGTTTCGCACCAGCAGTTGATGTTTGTCCCCCGTCGAGAGCGTGCTCGCGGCCTCCGAGAGGGGGACGTCGGCCTTGACGCTCGGGTCCGGTCCGGACATCACGGAGGCGATCCCCGTGTCGTCCGATATCGATCCGGCAGTAACCGCCCGGAGGAGATCGCGTTCGGTGACCGTCCCGACGGCGTTCTTTCCCCGGAGGACGACCACGCCGCTGACGCCGTCGCCGATCATGACGTCGATGACGTCCCCGACGGTGTCCGACTCGCTCACCCCCACGTAGGCCGTCGTCATCGCCTCCTTGACTATGAGATCCTCAACCATATGCGTATAGTTGTCACATACGGTCTAAAGTGTGTTCCCGGCAGAGTTATGGCGTCTTATGTGGTACGTTCACGGTCAACATTGATTGATTGAACCGGAACCGGGACGTTGAAACCCTCGCACGTGTCAGATGCGGTGATGACCAGTCCCTCGTTCGTGCTCGGGATCGCCGGCGGCACCGGCGCGGGGAAGACGACCGTCGCCCGGGACATCACCGACGGGTTCGACGAGACGGTGGTTCACCTCCCGCTGGACAACTACTACGAGGACCGTACTGACCTCTCCTTTTCCGAGCGCGAGGCGATCAACTACGACCACCCGAACGCCTTCGACTGGGAGTTCCTCCGGGCGCACGTCCAGCAGCTGTGTTCGGGTCGCCCGATCGAGATGCCCCAGTACGACTTCGAGACACACAGCCGGACCCACAAGAGAGTCCGGGTCGAACCGGCAGACGTCCTCGTTCTCGAGGGGATTCTCGCGCTGTACGACGAGGTCTTGACCGATCTGTGCGATCTACGCCTCTACGTCGAGACCGACGCCGACGTTCGCATCCTCCGGCGAATCCGTCGGGACGTCCTCGAACGCGGGCGGAGTTTGGAGGGCGTGATCGAGCAGTACCTCTCGACGGTCAAGCCGATGCACGAGCAGTTCGTCGAGCCGACGAAAAAGCGGGCCGACCTCGTGGTGCCGGAAGGGACGAACGCCGTCGCGATCGAGATGCTGACCTCGGCGGTCGCGGAGGCTCGCGATACGGGACCGGAGACCGAGTCCGAAGCGCCGCTGATCGAGTACGACGATTAGGCGGGTTTCCGGTCGGGGTTCGAGCCGACGGGGTGGTAGTCCCAGAACCCGCCCGCACGCATCGCCCGGCCGATCGCGCGATGGAACTCGACGATGTTCGGGACCTCCTCGGTGTCGACGCTGTCGAGGATATCGCGGGCAGGGACGACTTTCGCCGAGTTGATCCGGATCGGGTCGTCGCCGTACTCGGCGAGGAAGTCCTCGAATCGGAGGGGAAAGTCCCCCTCCTCGTCGACCTTCTTCGCGAAGATCGCCATCCCGTACTGTCGCATCCCTTCGCTCCCTTCGTCGCCGTCGGGGTCGTGCGGCCAGTCCATACCGGAGGTGAGCGCGATAGGCGAAAAAAGGTTACTGTGTGTCGCGGCCGAACGACAGGAAAAAGGTACGTCGGCACGAACCACCGCCAATGGCTTCTCGAACGATGAATGCGGGGCCGCTGGCGTACGCGAAAACGCTCTCTACCGTCGTCGCGATCCCGATCGCGGGGTTCCTCGTCGGCACGCTGCTCATGTCCCTCGCGATGGCTCTCTTCACAGCCTTCGGCATCGACCTCCTCGAACGGCCGACGCTCCAGATCGTCGTCGGGGTCGTCACCCTCCAAGGATTGGGGTTCGGCTCGGTCGCGCTGTTTTACCTCTCGACGCGAGATGACGGATTCGGCCTGCTCAGAGCCGCCGTACCCGGTCTGCGCGATTTCATTTGGATGGCGGCCGGCCTGATCGCCCTGTTCGGCGCGCTGATCCTGGTCGGCATCCTTCAGACGACCTTCGGGATCGAATCGGCCGATCACAGCCTCGTCGATCTGGGGACGCAGAACCCCGAGCTCCTCCTCGTTCTCGTCCCGCTGTCGATCCTGCTGGTCGGTCCCGGCGAGGAGCTGCTCTTTCGCGGGATCGTCCAGCAGCTGCTCAGGGATCGATTCGGTGTCCTCTTGGGGATCGGGACCGCGAGCGTCATATTCTCGGTAGCCCACGTCAGCTCGCTCTCCGGCGAAGGGCTGCTGGCGACACTCATAACCTACGTCGTTCTCAGCGTGATCCTCGGCGTGAGCTACGAGTACAGCGGCAACATCGTCGTCCCGGCCGTGATCCACGGGCTGTTCAACGCGATCCAGTTCCTGATCCTCTACTGGACCTTGACGACCGGTTCCGAGGAGATGCTGGCGTTGCTCGTGTTCTGAGTCACCGTCACGTCTCCTCGCGGACCATCGCCTCGATCCCGTCGAAGCCGACCTCGATACGTTCGAGGTCGTTCGCGAAGCTAACCCGGAGATAACCCGCACCCGCCTCGCCGAAGCCGTTACCGGGGGCGGTGACGACGCCGTACTCGCGCAGCAGGCGTTTCGCGATCGAGAGCGTGTCGCCTGGCAGCGCGCTCACGTCGACGAAGGCGTAGAAGGCGCCCTCGGGCGGGACCGCCGAGATGGCTGGAATCGAGGCGATCCGGTCGACGACGTACTCGCGGCGCTCGGCGAACGCATCGTACATCGCGCGGGTCGACTCCTCCGTTCCGGTGATCGCCGCGAGCGCGGCATGCTGGGCGACGCTGGAGGCGCAGGCGGTCGTGACCTCGTGGACCTTCGCCACCTCGTCGAGCACTCCCGGCGGCCCGGCGAGCCAGCCGAGTCGCCAGCCGGTCATCGCGTAGCGCTTCGAACAGGAGTCGACGGTGAGCACTCGATTGGGATCGTCGACGTAGCTCGCGACCGCACGGTCCGCGCCCTCGTAGACGAGCCCGCGGTAGACCTCGTCGGCGATCACGTATGCGTCGTACTCCGCGGCCGCCGTGGCGACCTGGCGGATGGCTTCGGGGTCGAACACCCGTCCCGTCGGGTTGGACGGCGAGGTCAGCACCACGGCCGCGGTCTCCTCGTCCATCGCGTCGATCACGGTCGCCGGATCGAGCGCGAACCCCTCCGCTTCGGGGAGCGCGACCTCGATCGGGACGCCGCCGGCGAGTCGGGTCTGAGTGCGGTAGTTCGGCCACGCGGGCGCGGGGATCACGACCTCCGAACCGGGATCGACGACGGTGAGCATCGCCAGATGGAGCGCCTCCATTCCGCCGGTCGTGACGACCACACCAGCGGGAGTCAGCGCCTCGCTCTCGGCGGCGATCGCCTCGCGGAGCGCGGGCATGCCGGCGTTCGAGGTGTAATGGGTCTCGCCCCCGCGAGCGGCCTCGACCGCGGCGTCGACGATGTGGTCGGGCGTATCGAAGTCCGGCTCGCCCACCTCCAGTCTCACGAGGTCGCCGTCGTGGGCCTCCGCCATGTCGAACATCACGCGGATCGCCGAGCGCTCCGCGCTCGCGACCCGCTCGGTGATCCGCCCTTCGGGAGTGGGAGTCGTCATGCAGAGTTCGCGGGAGGGGATGACTAATAGGTTCGTGAGTACGGCGGAGTTGCCGGAAAACGCGGTGGGGATGGGATTTGAACCCATGAGTCCTCTCGGACACCTGCTCTCAAGGCAGGCGCATTGGGCCGCTCTGCCACCCCACCGATCAGTTCGGTGTGTCGTCGGATTTCGCTCCCGTCACGCGATTCAAAGCACTTACTCCACCGCCGACGGATCGACCGCGACCGACCAAAGCGTCGGTCAGCGTTCGGGCGTCGGCCATCGGCTTCGACCAGCGCAAGGGGGGAGCGACATCGACGGAGTGATACTCGTTTCCGGCCCCTGAAAAGAGTTCCTCAACGATCGCCGGCTCATCGACGAGAACATCGATGGCGACCCGTCGAACGGCCGCTCGCACACCGACATCAATCGCAGCGCCGTCGAAAAGGCGCTCGTCGAGTGGATCTCGACCACACTGTCTGTAAGCCGTCTAGCTCACTCAGTCGAATCCGGGTCGGAGCCTTGGTCGATGTCCTCGGTTTCGTCTTCGGCGTCGGACTGTACGTCCCCCATGTCGACGTCGCTCCCGAGTTGGTCCTTGTCGACGGCGGACTCTAGCGTCCCTTTGTCGGTGACCGCACCGACTCCGTCCTCATCGACGGCCGATTTGATCTGATCGGTATCGATCGCCGCGTCGATGTTACCCCCGCTCGTGTTCGACTTGAGAGCGCGTTTGACGACGACGTAGCCGACCGCAGCAGCGCTACCGGTTGCGATCGCACCGGGGATACCCGCGCGTTTGTACCCGAACTTCAGCGCTTTCTTGCCGAGTGTGAGTCCGATCATCGTGTCTGAACACTTCTGGCGAAGGGATTAAAGAGCAGGGCGATCAGTCGCAGGTCTACGACCCCCAGGGGTTGTCCCCTGGATCGTCTACGGGTCCAGTCCGATCGTGATCTTCGGCGACACAACGCTTATGTAGCGTGCCCAAACCACCCCACGTATGCCCCGATCACCCTCGTTTCGGGAAACACAACGGATGCGACAGCCGTGGGTCTGGCTCCTCCTCGGCGCGATTGTCGTCGTCACGATCCCGGTGGGATCCATACCCGCACTGGTGGTCCTCGCGGCCGTCGCCGCGCTGTTTTTCGCCATTCGGCTCACAACGGAAGTACGGGAGGACGGCGTCTACGTTCGGTTCGGACCCATCCACCGCACGTTTCGGCATGTTCCATTTGACGACGTAGAGCGGGTCGAAACCACGAGGTTCGGGTTACTTTCGTACGGTGGGATCGGGATCCGGTGGACGCCGGATACGATCGCGTACATGACCGACCGGGGAGACGGAATCGAGATACACCGAGCGAACGCGAAATCGGTCGTCATCGGATCACAGCGTGCCGACGAACTGGCAGCAGCGATCTCCGCCGCGACCGATACGAGGTCCGCTACTCACGCCGAAGGAGGATAGGGTCGTCTCGAAGGGATCCGCTCGCTCTCGAGGCGGGCGATGTCGTGAAGTTCGGTGATCGGACGATCCGACGGCGTCGGGACGCTACCGATTCGATACGAGATCGCCGTTTTCGACGCGCAGCCCCTCCTCCTCGATCCACGCCGCGGTGTTCGGCGGGACGATCCGGTCCGCGATCCGCCGCGCCCGGACCAGCGAGACGACGGTCGCGAGGTCCGCGCCCGTCTCGACGGTCGGCAACAGGGGGAGGAAGTCGGTTTCGAGGCCGGCGTCACCGGCACGCCACGCCAGCGTCTCGACGGCGGGCGGATCATACGCACCGTCGAAGTCGATCGATTCGGTGAAGCCGGCGAAGGCGACCCGGCCGTCGGTCGAGGGGCTGAGCACGACGGGGGTGTTACGTAGCTTCATCGCCGCGCTGTCGATATGGGTGCGAAAACACAGGGCGGCGGTCGGCGAGAGCGCCGCCGCGCTCGCGACGTCCTCGCTTTCGAGCAGGTGCGTGATCGTGTTTCCGACCCGCGCGGCGTGCGTCGAGCCGACCTGTACCTCCATGCGCGGCGATTCGTCGAGGACGCCGTCGAGAACCGTACGGATCTCGCCTTCGGGATCGGCAGCGTGCTCGTCGGGCAGTAGCTCCGCTGGACGGTAGTTGACGAGCAGTTCGCCGCCGCTTCGCGAGACGGCGAGACACGTGTCGGCGAGCATCGCCTCGTAACAGTCGGCGGCGTCTTCGGGCGAGAGCGGGCTAGTTTCGCCGAGCTTCGAGAGGACGAGGCCTGGTCGCGGCGGGTCTGCCAGAACGGCAACGGTGGTCATCGTCGGCAGTCGGCCAGCGAGCGCCTTCAACCTGCGGGTCCCGGATCAGGTCGTCGTACAGAAGTTCTGGGTGGCGTCGACCCGGCCATCAGCCATGTAGACACCGATGCCCTCGCTGTCCCAGCCCTCGCGGAGGACGTTCTCGCGGTGTCCCTCCGAGTCCATCCACCCCTGGACGATCCGGTCGGCGATCTCCTCGGCGGAACCGCCCGAGCCGAACCCGGTCTGGATGTACGCGAGGTTCTCACCCACGGCGCGACACTCGCTCGGATAGAGGTCCCCGAAGCGATCCGCGGGCGACTCGCCCTCGGGATTGGTGTGACTGAAGTAGTCACGCTCGTTCATGTCCTGGCTGTGGGTCCGGGCGACGACAGCGATCTCGTCGTCGTGCTCCAACTGCGAGAGTCCGTGGTCGGCACGGATCTCGTTGATCTGTTCGTGGATCTCGGCTTCGACCTCCTCGGAGCTCACGTCGCCTGCGGAGGTGGTGCCGGGATCACCTTCGGCGGGCGGGAGGTCGGAATCGACCTCGGGCGGTTCGCTGCCCTCGCTTTCGGCGGGCACCTCCCAGACGAACGGCGAATCGATGAACCAATCGGGCGGCTCGACGACGTCATCGACCACGGGCGAATCGACGCCGCCCGTATCGACCAGCCCCATCAGCGAGGCCGACCAGAGCAGCGCCAGCAGCAAGCCGACGAACACCAGCAGGCTCAGCAACGAGAACAGCGCACCGATCAGCCGCCGGATCACGGCGACCACCGACGATTCGATTCTCCCCATCCCGTAACGCGGGTGACCATCGAACGCGGCTACGGTCCGGAAACGCATAAGCTACCGGACGCGTTCCTTATGCCCCGGTAGCACGTCTCACAACTATGCACGCCGAGTCCATTGCGATCGCCGCCCTCCTGACGGGAACGGCGGTCCTCGTCGTCGGTACCCTCGTCACGTTCGCGAGTACCCTGCTCGGCGACCTCGCAGCGGTCGCCACAGTGGTCGTCCTCACGGTCGTCGTCGCCACCGCGAGCACGCTTGGAGCGCTGGTTGGGGGGAAATCGGGAACGCCCTACTGGTAAGCAGACTTCTCAGGAAATCGCGCTCGCTCGCCTTCAATCCGACGGCCCGAACCGTTATGTATCATATTTACGTAATAAATGCATGGTGCACAACCCGATCGAGCGAAACGCCGTCACTCGATTCATCCTCGGGTTCGCGATCATCACGTTGATGTCCATCGGCGGCGAGGTCGTCGCCGGACCGCTCGTCTCGATCGCCGGACCCGTCGCAGGCTTCGTGGGCATGTTTCTCGGCGCGCTCGCCGTCTTCGTCGCCTTCGCACACTGGTACGTCCGCTACGACGCCAGCTTCGAGGCGAAGTGAGGACGCTACCGACCCTGTCGACCCTTCGTCTGTCGATAATTCCGACCGAATAGATCCGAAAACGCCTGCAAAAAGTCCTCGCGCTGCTCGTCGGTCCCCTCGGTCGGATGGACCATCGGCACGATCTCGAACCCGCGCCCGCGGATCTCGGTCGCGTGATCCACTTCGACGTCGAACTCCTCGGCGGGGGTCGTGGTGTACTCGGTCGCGATCTCCCGGAGGGCACGCTCACCGACGGGAACGATGATTTCGGGGTTGATCATTCGGATCTCGGCATTCAGGTACGGCTCGCAGTTCGCGATCTCCCCGTCCGTCGGCGGGCGCTCGGGGTGGCGACAGCGCGTGAGCAGGGTGCAGTAGGCGTTGTCGAGTTCGGGCTCTTCGCCCGGGTTCTGTGTCGCGAAACCGAGCGCGCGAAGGACCTCCTGAAACGCTTCGCCCCGTTCGTCACCGAAGAAGGGAATTCCCGTCTCGTCCGCACCCGGCGAGGGACGTTCGCCGACGAAGAGGAATTCGGCCCCGACGTCGCCGTAGCCGTGGGCGATCTCGCTTCGGGTCTCGCAGAGTTCGGGACAGTTCGTGCAGTCCTCGTCCATCCCGAACGGGTTGCTCGAAGAGAGTTGGTTCGCGTCCATATTCGGAACCAGTCGCTGTGCGCGGAAACCTCTTGTCGTCGCCCTTATCGGCCCAGTCCACCGCGTTCCTTGACGTTCAAGATGTTCCTGACAGCGAGGTATATCTCCCCGGGGCTCGTCTCTTCCTCGTCGTCGTACAGATCGCTCACCCGATAGAGAACCGCCGCCAGCTGTTTGCTTTCCGAACTCTCCCCTCGAAGGTCGTCTGCCGTCTCGCGGAGCAGCCGGACGCGGTCCGTCTCCGGAAGCTCCGAACCGCTCATTTCTGGCTCTGTTGCTGGCGCTTCGTCACGCCGACGTTGTTCGCGACGTTCTCGGTGAGTACGCGAAAGGCGTCGCCGGTCTCGCTGTCCGAATCGAGGACGATCGGTTTCCCCTCGTCGCCGCCGGTCCGAACCGAGGGGTCGAGCGGGATCCCCCCCAAGTAGGGCAGTTCGTTCTCCTCGGCGAAGGCCTTCCCGCCGCCCTTCCCGAAGATCTCGTGTTCGGAGCCACAGTCCGGACAGACGAAGCCGCTCATGTTCTCGGCGATGCCCAGGACGACGGTGTCGTGGCGGCCGAACATCCGCAGACCCTTGTTCGCGTCGTCGAGCGCGACGTCCTGTGGGGTGGTGACGATCACCGCGCCGGTGACGGGCACGCTCTGAAGCAGCGTCAGTTGGGCGTCGCCGGTACCGGGGGGAAGGTCGACGATCATGTAATCGAGGTGGCCCCACTCGACGTCCTCCCAGAGCTGCGTGAGGACCTTATGAACCATCGGACCCCGCCAGATCACGGGGTCGTCCTTCCCCACCAAAAAGTCCATGCTCATGAGTTTCATCCCGAACTTCTCGGGGGGAATGATGACTTCCTCCTCGGTGGCCTGCGGGCGCTGGTCGGCGTCGACCATTCTCGGTACATTTGGTCCGTAGATGTCGGCGTCGAACAGGCCGACCCGTGCGCCGAGTTGGGAGAGACCGGCCGCGAGATTAACTGCAACGGTCGATTTCCCGACGCCGCCTTTTCCCGAGGAAACGGCGATGACGTTCTCGACGTTCGGGAGCACCTGCTCGTCGGCCGACAGCCCGCTGTCGACGTGTGCCGAGAGGTCGAGTTCTCGATCGAGATCGGAAAGCGCTTCGCGGACGTCGGCGGCGATCCCCGTCTCGGTCGGCGAGTAGGGCGCGCCGAGCGCCAGCGAGATCGACACCCGATCGGGGTCGACGGCGACCTCGTTGACGAGGCCGAGCGAGACGATGTCGTCGCCGAGGTCGGGGTCCTCGACTCCGCGCAGGCGATCGAGGACGGCGTTTTCGTCCATGGTCGCGATAGGCGTTCTCGCGCCGATAAGGCTTCTGAACGGTCGCGTTGTGGACACAATATGTATGTCGGTCGACCGAGTAGTATGGCCATCCCACGGCGGAGGGAGGGAGACAATGGATCCGCACGAACACGACACCAGCGGCCGAACGACAGTACGATCGGCCGACGGGGCCGCCGCAGTGGACTCCGACGCCGACGCCCTCGCCGATGAACTCGGTCGGATCCAACTCCGGTCGGTCGATGACCATCGATTGCGCGCACGGATCGCGACCGTCGTCGACCACGACGCCGAGACGATCCGGCTGTGGTACCGGCTTCCCCACGACGCCTACGTCGTCGAGGAGTTCGAGAAACCGATTCCGTGGAGCGACCGCTTCAAGTTCGCGCGCGTGATCGAAGATATGGGTTACAGCCCCAGCAGTCTCGGCGGTATCGAAGGCGAGGAGATCGTCCTCGAACGGGTCGACGGAGAGTGGCGCGCCGAGGACCCGGAGCGACGGCTCGACGAATCGGTCCCTCACGTCGGGAGTGATATCGGACCGGTCGCCGGCCTCGGGTTCGGGATCACGGTGCTCTATCTCCTCTCGCTGTACGTCGTTACCGTCGATGCGCTGAACGTCGTCGGGGCGCTCGCCGCGGCGTTCATGTTCTGTTTCCTCACGCTGCTGGTCGCCCGTTCGTGGTAACCAGTACTGGTTACCTCACGGTCGAACGTGACCATCAGTTTAAGTTCCTCCGCTTGATAGAGGAAGTCATGAGTGTCCTCGCCGACGATTTCGGACGGGAGGTGACGGGGGTTCGGATCTCGTTGACCGATCGGTGTAACTTCGACTGCGTGTACTGTCACAACGAGGGACTC
>NZ_RDQG01000002.1 GCF_003697815.1 Halalkalicoccus subterraneus
CCTTCTCCTCTTCTTCCTTCTTGTCCTTGATCTTCTTCATGCGGAAGATCTCTTCGCGTTCCTGCTCCTCGAGTTTCTGCTCGATGTACTCCTGGTTCTCGTAGAGCGTCGGCAGCAGGGTGAACTCCAGGGCGTTGACGCGACGTTTCGTGGTTTCGATCTCGTCGAGCATCTTCTTCATCGCCGTCTCGACCTCCGCGACGAGGATGATCGTCTCTAGTAAGTCCTCGTAGGCGTCTGCGGCCTCGTCGATCCGCGCCGAGGAGCCGAGCACGCCGTAGCCGCGCTGGTCGAGGCCCTTCTTGACGCGCGTGGACTCGATCTGCGGGACAACCACGCCCATGATGTTCTTCGATTGGAGCGTGATCTCGGGATGTTCTTTGAGCGCCTCGGCCGCGCCGCGGATGGCGACGTCACCCTCCATCGCACGGGCCATGTTCAGCGTGCGCTGGGCGCGCTCGTAATCGTCGTCGAGATCGGAACGAACGTCCTGGGCCTGATCGAGGATGTCCATGAACTCCATGATCAGCCCGTCGCGTTTCTTCTCCAGGGTGTCGTGGCCGCGCTCGGAGAGGTCGATCCGGTCCTCGATCGCCATGAGGTTCTTCCGAGTGGGCTTGACGTCCTTGGCCATTACGCGGGGATAACACCCGAACGCTGTTAATCCTTTTCAGTCGATCGGGCTATAGCTCCTCGGGCTCAAGCGGCGTCGCCGCGTCCCAGTACTCCTCGTGGACCGACCGCGCCCACGACAGCACCTCGGGATCGTCGGTATCGATCGACGCCTGCAACACGCCGTCGTCGTCGCGCACCAGGAGGTACACCCGCCCGTCGGCGATCGTGATCGCGATCGGGATCTCCTCGGAATGACGACGGATCGACGTGCCCTCGGCGCCAGTGAGTTCGCGCAGACGAACTCGTAGGGTGTCGTCCTCCGCGAGCGCGTCGATCGCCGTCCGCGAAAAGACCCCCTCGAATCGCTGTCGACCGTCGACGACCCGCTCGCGGACGGTCTCTAAGGTCCCCTCGTTGAACGCGTGCGAACAGACCTGAACGTCCGTGGCCCGCCCGAGGGCTTCGTTGATTCGTTTGACCGGCGCGCTCGGGCGCATCCGACTCGGGACGGTGATCGTCGCGTCGCGAAGCCGCCCGAGATCGAACGCCATCGATTCGGCGGGAAGCCATTCCGTCACCGGCCGCAACTTCGTCTCGGTCTCCACGGTCGCGAGCAGGTCCGTCATCCCCTCGGCGACCATTCGGCCCGTCGCCGTCGTTTCGTACTCGCCGTCGATCCGAGTGATCCAGCGTCGCTCCTCGAAATCACGGAGGATCCGCCCCAGCGTCGGCTGAGAGGCGCCCGTCACGTCGGCGAGTTCGCTTCGCGCGTGTGAGCCCTCGGCGAGCGTCTCAAGCACCGCGACGCGGTTCGACGAGAGGGCGAGGAACTCGATTTCAGCGAGCGCCGACTCCATACGAACTCTGGTCGGTAGCTACACAAAACGGTTTCGTACCGTGAAACCGTTTCGTCGTCCGATAGTCCGTCACAGTCGGACCGTACGTTCACTTATTGAATCTATTTCTGGACAGGTATAAACAGGTAGCCGGACTACTTCGAGTCGAGATGGTTCGTTTCATCGGTCAGCGGAGGTGGGGACGATAGACTCGACGACCCGTAGCGTCGTCGCCTTCCTCGCGACGGCAGTGTTCTTCGGGGGCACCTTCGTTGCGGCGAAGGCGGGTCTCGAGTACATGCCCCCACTGCTGTTCGTCGCGATCCGGTTCGACATCGCGGCGGTGTTGCTGCTTGGCTACGTCGTTCTGACGGTCCCCCGTGAGCAGTGGTTCCCGAAGACGCGGGCGGACCTCGCGGGGATCGCCGCCGCCGGCCTGCTGACCATCGGGCTGGCGAACGCGATGGTCTTCCTGGGCCAGCAGTACGTCACGAGCGCCATCGCCTCGGTCATCTTCAGCCTCAACCCGATCCTGACGCCGGTGTTCGCGGCGCTCTTGCTCTCCGAGGAACGCCTCGCTCCCACCGAAATCCTCGGAATGATCGTCGCGCTCGTCGGCGTGGCCGTCGTCATGGAGCTAAACCCCGCGGATCTGCTCGCGAGCGCCGGGATCGGCCACGCGATCCTACTGATCGGTGCGGTCGCGGTCGCGCTGGGCGGCGTGCTCATCAAACGAGCCGATTCGGCGATCCCCAGCACCGTTCGGATCGCCTGGGGTCTGCCGCTTGGCGCTGGGTTCTGTCACCTGCTCGCCGGTGTGCGCGGCGAGCAGTTCGCCGCCATCGAGTGGACCCCCGGCGCGCTGATCGCGCTGGGTTACGTGGCCGTCTTCTCGGGTGTGCTCGCGTACATCGCGTACTTCGGGCTCATCGACGAGATCGGCGCGACCAGGGCGAACCTCGCCTTTTACCTCGTCCCGGTCGTCGCCGCGGTTGGCGGCTGGGCCGTCCTCGGCGAACCGATCACCGCGACGACCGCCACCGGCTTCCTCGTGGTGTTCGCGGGCTTCGCGATCATCAACCGCGAGCAGCTCGGCCGCGGACTGGCGACCCGCCGGCAGTCCGGCCCGCTCGAAACCGGCCCGAGCCACCGCTGGAACGACGGAGACTGATCGACAGCGACAGCCCCCATACTCGATGCTCGGCGTTTCATAGAGCAGCTCGAAAAGAGGGGAGGACGCCGACTGACAACCGTCTTCAGTCGTCGGCTTCAACGCCGACGGCTTCCGCGTTTTCGTCGCTCTCGTCCTCGGGATAGTACTGCTCGATGAGCTCCTCGTCGATCCGGTTGAGCTCGGTCTTGGGCAGCATTCCCAGGAGCTTCCAACCGAGATCGAGGGTCTCGTCGATCGAGCGGTTGGTGTCGTAGCCCTGCTGGACGAACTCGTTCTCGAAGCGGTCCGCGAAGTCGAGAAACTTGTTGTCACGCTCGCTCAGTGCCTCGCGGCCGACGATGTTCACGAGGTCCCGAAGGTCCTCACCCTCCGCGTAGGCGGCGTACATCTGGTCGGAAACGTCGGCGTGGTCCTCGCGGGTGAGGCCCTCGCCGATCCCGTCGTCCATGAGTCTAGAGAGGCTCGGGAGCACGTCCACCGGTGGCTCGATTCCCTGACTGTTCAGGTCGCGGTCCATCACGATCTGGCCCTCGGTGATGTAGCCGGTCAGGTCCGGAATCGGGTGGGTGTCGTCGTCCCCGGGCATCGTTAGGATCGGGATCTGCGTGACCGATCCCTCGCGTCCTTTGATCCGGCCCGCCCGCTCGTACAGTTGGGCGAGGTCGGTGTACATGTAGCCGGGGTAGCCACGGCGGCCGGGCACCTCCTCGCGAGCCGCACCGATCTCCCGGAGCGCCTCGCAGTAGTTGGTCATGTCCGTGAGGATCACGAGCACGTGATATCCCTTCTCGAAGGCAAGGTACTCCGCAGTCGTCAGCGCCAATCTGGGAGTGACCTGCCGTTCGACTGCGGGGTCGTCCGCGAGGTTCATGAAGACGACCGAGCGTTCGAGCGCGCCGGTGCGCTCGAAGTCGTCGATGAACTCGTTTGCCTCCTCGGCGGTGATTCCCATTGCGCCGAAGATCACTGCGAACTCCGAACCGTCCTCGTCTTCACCCTCGCCGAGCTCGCCGTCTTCCTCGCCCTCGCCGGGCTCGTCGGTGGCCTCGTCCTCTGCGTTTTCCTCCGGCACGGTCGCTTGTCGGGCGATCTGGAGCGCCAGATCGTTGTGGGGCAGCCCCGACGCCGAGAAGATCGGCAGTTTCTGGCCCCGCACGAGCGTGTTCATCCCGTCGATCGAGCTGACGCCCGTCTGGATGAACTCCTCGGGATACTCGCGCGCGTAGGGGTTGATCGCCGCGCCGACGATGTCCTGGCGCTCATCGGGGACGATCTCGGGACCGCCGTCGATCGGGTTGCCCGAGCCGTCGAGAACTCTCCCCAGCAGGTCCTCGGTGACGGGCATCTTCATCGTCTCGCCGAGGAATCTGACCGAAGCTTTGCGGTCGATTCCGGTCGTGCCCTCGAAGACTTGAATCGCGACGATGCCGCTTTCGGATTCGAGTACCTGACCGCGCTTTACCTCGCCGTCGGGCGTCTCGATCTCGACGATCTCGTCGTAGCCGACGGGCTCGTCGACCTCGGCGAACACGAGCGGGCCGCTGATCTCGGTGATGGTTTGGTATTCTTTCATCAGTATTTCTCCCTGAGTTCGTCCTCGATGTCTCCCTGTAGCTCCTCGACGTACGCCTCGTAGTCCTCTTGCGTGCCGATCCGGTTGAGTCGCGGCGCGGCGTCGATGGCGGTTATCTCCTCGACGGGCACGCCGGCTTCGAGCGCCGAGAACGCCTCGTCGTTGAAGGTCTTGATCGCCTTCCAGATCAGATACGACTTCTCCGGCGGCGAGAACTGGTCGACGTCGTGGAAGGCGTTCTGCTGGAGGAACCCTTCCCGGAGGTAGCGCGCCACCTCGAGGGTGAGCTGCTGGTCCTCGGGCAGGGCGTCCTTGCCGACGAGCTGGACGATCTCCTGGAGCTCCGCCTCCTCGTCGAGGACGTCGACCGCCCACTGGCGAGTCTCGGGCCAGTCGTCCGCGACGTTCTCGACGAACCAGCTGTCGAGCTGGTCCTTATACAGCGAATAGGACTCGTTCCAATCGATCGACGGGAAGTGCCGTCGTTCGGCCAGGTCCGCGTCGAGCGCCCAGAACGTCTTGACGATCCGCAGCGTGTTCTGGGTGACCGGCTCGGAGAAGTCCCCACCGGGCGGCGAAACGGCGCCGACCGCCGAGATCGAGCCCTGCGTGCCGTTGAGGTTGTCGAACAGCCCCGCGCGCTCGTAGAACTGGCTGAGCCGGGCAGCGAGATAGGCGGGATAGCCCTCCTCACCGGGCATCTCCTCGAGTCGCGAGGAGATCTCGCGCATTGCTTCTGCCCACCGCGAGGTGGAATCGGCCATCAGCGCGACGTCGTAGCCCATGTCGCGGTAGAACTCCGCGATCGTAATTCCCGTATAGACACAGGACTCACGCGCAGCGACGGGCATGTTCGAGGTGTTCGCGATGAGGCAAGTTCGGGCCATCAGTGCGTTTCCGGTCTGTGGGTCCGGCAGGTCCGGGAAGTCGTCGATGACCTCCGTCATCTCGTTGCCGCGCTCGCCACAGCCGATGTAGACGACGATGTCGGCGTCCGAGAACTTCGCGAGCGACTGCTGAGTCACCGTCTTTCCGGAGCCGAAGGGGCCGGGGATAGCCGCCGTCCCGCCCTTTGCGAGCGGGAACAGCCCGTCCTGGACGCGCTGGCCGGTCACCAGCGGGCGATCCGGCGAGCGCTTGTTCGCCGAGGGACGGGCTTTGCGGACCGGCCACTCCTGGCGCATGGCGATCTCCTCGCCCGTATCGAGCTCGGCGACCGTCTCGGTGACGTCGAACTCGCCGGCCTCGATCGCGGTGATCTCGCCGCCCTCGGAATCGGGCGGCACCATCACCTTGTGGTCGACACTCGGGGTCTCGGGGACGGTGGCAATGATGTCGCCGGCCTCGACGGTGTCACCCTCGCTTACCTCGGGGGTGAACTCCCATGTCTCCTCCAGGTCGATCCCCGGAGCGTCGACCCCGCGATCAAGGAAGGCGCCCATCCGCGATTCGAGCACGTCAAGCGGGCGCTGGACACCGTCGTAGATGGTGTCGAGCATGCCCGGTCCGAGGTCGACGCTGAGCGGCTCGCCCGTGTTCTTGACGGGGCCGCCGGGGCTGATTCCCGAGGTCTCCTCGTAGACCTGAATCGTCGTAATGTTACCTTCGATCTCGATGACTTCGCCCATCAGGCCCTCCTGCCCGACGTAGACGACGTCGTTCATCCGGGCGTCGAGATCGATCGCGCTCACGACGGGTCCGCTCACGCTCTCGATCCGGCCCTCACTGACGACGTCGATGTCAGTCTGTGTTGCTTGGCTCATGTGTGTGGTGTGGTGTATTGGTTAGGAGTCGTCGTCCATCAGGTCGATACCGATCGCGCGCTTGATCTTCTCGCGCAGCCCGCCGCTGCCCGCGCCGCCGCCGAGCATCACGAACGTCGGCTCGACGCTCGTCTCGGCGTCCCGCCGGAGGTTCCGCGAGAGGTACTCGAGGTCATCCTCGTGCATGATCGCGATGCCGACGTCCTCGTTCTCGAGCACGCGCGAGACGGCCTCGTCGAGGTCGTCGTCCTTCTCGTCGTCGGGGACGTTCTCGAAGACGCGCACGCCGGCGAGACGAAATCCGGTCGTGAACTCGGGGCTGCCGATAACTGCGATCTCCTGGCTCATAGTATCACCAGCTCCTCTTCGATCTCCTCGCTACTCAGTCCGGCCTCCCGGCCGCGCGCGATCGCCCGGATGTTGTCGACCTCGCGCTCCTTCGCGAGGATGAACGACAGCACGGAGGCGATCGTCATCGGGTAGCGGTTCGCGAGCCGGTCGGCGTACGCCGACAGTGCGGTGTCGAGGGCGTGCTCGAACGCGATCAAGCTCTCTGCGCTACGTAGCTGGGCAAGCGCCTCGTCGAGCCGGTTCCCGTAGGTGCTCTCCTCGATCCGGGTCAACAGCTCGTCGCGGTTCGTGACCAGCCCCGACATCTCGCGCCGGTCGAACAGCGTTCCGCCCTCGATGAAGTACTCGCCGGGATCGATGTCCGCGCCGGTTCGCGCCAGCCGTAAGGCGTTGCGGGCGTTCCGGAAGTCAATCTCGGCCTGCAAGAACTCGACGTACCGGGCGACCGGGTCGTCGGGCTCGTTGCTCACCCGACCGACGTTGTCGAGGATGTGTTCGTAGTAGGTCCGGTCGACGGCGTTTTCGAGCGGAACGAGCGTGTCGGTCTCCTCGTAGTCTTCGTAGGCCGCCGCGAGCGGCTCCTCGAAGATGGTGCCGTCGAGCTGTTCGACGACCTCCTCGATCGAACGCGCTTCGAGCAGGCGGTCGATCTCCCGGTCGGAGAACTCGCCTGCGCGGATCAGGTCGGACTCGATCTCGTCCTGATCGGCGCCGGCGTAGAGCCCCCGAATGATCGTCTTGACGTTCCACGCGTCGAACTTCCGGAGGTAGTTCGCGATGAACTCGTAGAGGCGACCCTCCGCCCAGTCGAGCAGGTCGTCGAAGTGCTTCGCGAGGTTCGCGTGCAACGCGTACTCGATCAGGTCGACGCCGCTGTGGCGCGAGCCCAGCGCGTTGATCTCCTCGCCGTATTCGGTCTCCTCCATGAACCGGGCGATCTCGCTCGGCCCCATCCGGACCAGCTTGCGGTACTCCTCCTCGTCGAACAACGCGGCGCGGCGAGCCCGAACGCGGGCGTTTACGTACTCCGGGTTCGAGCTCCCGATCGTTCGCGTTCTGGGGCTCATTGCTCGAACAGACGGGTGCTAGCCTCTTTGAGGTTGTCCTCCCAGACGTCGTCGAGCACCGAATCGAACGTGTTGTTCACGCGGACCCGCGAGCTCTCGCTTTCGGCGACGACGCCGCCGAGGCAGTCGTACTCGCCGGCGTACTCGTAGCCCGCGTAGGGCTCGAGCAGCGCCGCGATCAGCGCCTCGTCGTCGGCCCGTCCGTAGACCTGTACGGAGGCGTTCTCGTCGAACTCCTCGGCGGTTGCCGCGATCAGCTCGTCGGTCAGCTCCTCGCGGCGCTCGCCGTCGAGGGCCGCGATCTCTGCTTCGACCCGCTCGTGGACGTCCTCGAGGACGTCGCGTCGGGCTTCGAGACGTTTCTGTTTGGCTTCGAGGTTCGCACTCGAGAGTTTCTGCTCGCGCTCCTGAGCGATCTCGCGCTCGACCTCGTGCTCGCGGTCGGATCTGATCTCCGCCGCGTCAGCTTCGGCCTCGGCGATGATCGCGTCGACGCGCTCGTCGGCGTCCGCTTCGATATCGCGGGCACGCGCGCGGGCTTCCTCCCGAATGTCCTCTGCGACCGTTTCTAAACTCATTGATGAAAGGAAAGGGTGCGGTTTAACCGACGACGAACACGACGACCAGCGCGAGGATCACGAGCGTCTCCGGCAGGACCGTAAGCACCAGTCCGAGCCCGAAGAGGCTGCGATCCTCCGCGATCGCGCCCATCGCCGCACTTCCGATGCCACGCTCCGCGTAGCCCGCGGCCAGTGCCGCGAGGCCGACTGCGAGTGCCGCCGCACCCTGAGCGTCGAGGGCGGGGCCGCCGGTTTCTGCTTGCAGTGCGATCGTTGCGTCCGTCAGCGCGTTAGCGAATTCGTACATTGATTAGGTTGGATTCTCGTGTTACTCCGTCGTATGCGTTCGATCGTATCCGAACGGTTCGTAATTCTCCCCACCGCCGTCATAAAACTTCCCAAAGAACTCGACGTATTCGAGGCGTACGCCCTGTAGACCGGCACTCGTGATACCAAGTATCAAGACCAGCGCGTGTCCGACGACGAACACGAGCGCGCCGGCGACGAACGTCAGCACCGTCATCGCGAGTCCGGCGTCGGTCGTGATGATCCCCGGGAACATCAGCTCGCCACCCTCGGGAACCGTCGTATGACCGCCCGTCATGAAGTGAAAGCCCTCCTCGTCCTGATAGGCCCCGACGACCATCAGGTTGACCACGAAGGCCATCCCGGCCTTCGCGAGCAACACTGCGGCCACCCGGGCGTACGAGACGACGTTGACCAGGGCGTTGACGCTCTCGATCAGGCCGGCGAGCCCGCCGACCATGGGACCCTCGTGGCGGATCTCGCCGGCAATCATTGACAGCGCGCCGATGACGAACAGCGCGATCCCCGCGAACCCGACCGTCGCCGAGAAGCCGCCGAAGCCGAGTGCGACGGGATCCCCGTTAAAGACCGTAAAGAGGAAGTCTGGTTTCGAGGAGGACGCCGAGCGGCTGAACACCCACGTCCAGACGCCAATGATCATCAGGATCCACGAGAGGTTGTCGAGATAGGCGGGAACGATCCCCTCGGCCTTCAGGTCGTTGAAGAACCCGAAGAGGAACCCCGTCGAGAGGTGGACCACGCCGATCAGCAGGCTCACGACGAGCCACAGCAGCGCGAAGTTGCTGTCGAGTCCCTTCTGGATGGGGGCATGCGATAGCCCGACGAAGTCCTCCCAGAGCACGTACGAGATGGTGTGAAAGCCGAATATCTCGCCGTAGAGGACGCCGAAGATCGTCGTAAATATCCCACACCAGATCGCAACGCCACCGAGGCTCCGGAGGCCGGGACTGTCGACGAATCGGTACAGACCGTAGCCCAGCCCGAGGTAGAGCAGCCCGTAGCCGACGTCCCCGATCATCAGCCCGAACAGCGTCGGGAACGTCAGAAACAGGATTATCGTGGGATCGAGCTCCGAGTACTTCGGTCGGTTGACCGCCTGGACGAGCAGTTCGAATGGCTTTACGGGCCCGGAGTTCTGTTGGACCACCGGCGGTTCGTTGCCGTGCATGCTCGTCTCGTCCGGCGTCCGTCCACCGTCCGAGCGGACCTCCGCGGGTTCGCCCTCGCCGTCGGCCGCCGCGGGCTGGCGCTCGGCGTCGCCCGCATCGCCGGGTTCGTCGTCGTGGGTGCCATGGCCGTGGCCGGCCGAGACCTCGTCGTAGTCGACGCGTTCGAGCTCCTCACACTCGACGTGCTCGCCGGCCTCCTCGTGGAGGGCGGCCTCGAACTCGTCGTAGCGCTTGGTCGGTACCCAGCCCTCGGCGATGAACGACCGGCCGGTCGTCGCAAACGAGAGGGGTACTTCGGCCTTCTGAACGTCGATCGAGAGCTGTTCTTCGACCGCCAGCAGGAAGCCCGCGACGTCGAGCTTCAGCTCGTCGATCTCGCCGTCGAGCTCCGAGAGCTCCTCGTCGATCTCCTGTTTGCGGTGTTCGCGCTCGCGTACGTAGTCCTCCGGGCTCGAATCGGCCTCGGGCACCGACAGCGGTGCGGCATCGATGCCGACGAGCGCGTCTTCGAGGACGTCCTCACGGCCGTCCTCGGGGTACGCGAAGATCGCGACGACGTCGCCCTCGGCGAAGGTCTCGAACTCCTCGATGCCTTCGGCCTCGGCGAGCGTCTCGTCGATCTGTTCCTGGCGGCCCTCGACGACGCGGGTTTCGAGCGAGTCGTAGCCCGACAGCAAGTCGAGGTCGATCCCCAGTTGGGCGAAGGGCCGGACGGATGAGAGGCGCTCCTCGACCTGACGACGCTCCTCGCGGAGGTCGGCGCGCCGGTCGTCGAGTTCGTTGACCCGGGTGCGGACCTCCTCGATCTCGGCGTCGATCTCCTCGTCGGTGACGATCCGGCTCGGGCCGGCGTCCTCCTCGTCGACGTCGAGGATGCTCTCGATCGAGCGCACCGTCACGAGCTGTTCGGAGAGCGGCTCGGCCTCCGGGCGCGAGTCGCCCGGAGAAAACCCCTCCCACGTGTCGTCGTAGTCGACGACGTGCAGCAGGTTCAGCCCGTGAATCGTCTCGATGGTCTCGTCCATGACGGACTTGGAGCCGGTCACCGAGACCTTGCTCATCCGCTCAGGTCTGAGCATGCACCGCCTCCTCGAACTGGGTCACGACGTACTCGACGACCGCGTCTTTTCGCCCCGCGGAACGCGATTCGAGGGCCTCGCGTTCCTCCTCGCCCTGAGCGAGGACCTCCTCGCGTTCGGTTTCGATCTCGGTACGGGCCTCCGTGAGGCGCTCCTCGGCGAGATCGGCCGCCTCCTCGCGGGCCTCTTCGCGGATCTCCTCCGCTTCGGCTCGGGCCTCGGCGATGCGCTCCTCGCGCTCGCGTTCAGCCTCGGCGACGATCTCGTCGGCCTCCGCTTCGGCCTCTTTGATCCGGTCTAAAACCTCTGGCCTCGGCATACTGTAATCAAGAACAAGGTTGTATGACGTGCTATAAGGGAGTTGCGAAAAAAAACCCCGAATCCTCAGTACGTCAGCGTGTAGCCGCCGTCGAACAGTAGATCCCCACCGTCGAGAAAGCGCCCGTGTTTCGAAAGCCCGAACGCGAAGACGTTGGCCACCTCGACGGGGTCCATCAGCTCCGTGACCCGCGCCTCCCCGAGCATCACGTCCTCGACGACCTCCCGCTCCGTGATCCCGCGGTTCTCGGCGGTGTCGGCGATCTGGTTCACCACCAGCGGCGTCTTCACGTAGGCGGTGCTCAGCGAGAAGGCGCGCACGTCCCCGTCGCCCTCGGCGGCGATCGACTGGGTCAACCCTCGAAGCCCGAACTTCGCGACGTTGTACGCGACCTTGTCGCGGGTCACGTAATGGCCGTGGATCGAACACATGTTCGCGACCGCGCCGCCGCCGGCCTCGCGCATGTGGGGCAGACACAGCTTCGAGAGCACGAGCGGCGCACGAAGCATCAGCCGGTGCATCAGGTCGTACTTCTCAACGGGGAACTCCTCCATCGGCGCGACGTGCTGGATGCCGGCGATGTTCGCGAGATATCGAATGGAACCTTCCTCGCTTGCGGCCTCGACGATCGCCTCCAAGACGGCGTCGTCGGTCAGGTCGCCGGGCGTCGTCGCGATCCGCCCGTCGAGGTCGAGGTCCGCGTGGCGACGCTCGGTCTCCGTGAGGCCGTCCTCGTCGACGTCGGTCGCACAGACGGTCAGCCCGTTGTGTGCGAGGGCGAGCGCGGTCGCCCGGCCGATCCCCGAGGCCGCACCGGTGACGATCGCGACGGTGTCGGTCGAGAACCGGTCGTCGGGAACAACGAGGACGTCCTCGCGCGCGAGCCGTGGCGGTTCGATGTCGTCGGTTGCCATAGTCCCCTATCACCGCCCCGGTCCGTCTGTATTTCGGTGATCACGGCGAAGAGAGGGGATTAAATGAACACGTCCCCAACAGGTCGCCGATGGGAGTCCTCGAAAACAAGGCACGGGCGCGGCTGTTCTACAAGTACCTCTCGAAGGTCTACGACCGGATCAACCCCTTTATCTGGAACGAGGCGATGCGCGGGCAGGCCCTCTCGATGCTCGACATCGACGAGACGGATCGCGTCCTCGACGTGGGCTGTGGCACCGGCTTCGCCACCGAGGGACTGCTCGGGTACAGCGACGACGTCCACGGTCTCGACCAGAGCCCCCACCAACTGGAGAAAGCCTGGGCGAAACTCGGCAAGCACGACCCCGTGACGTTCTACCTCGGCGACGCCGAACGCCTGCCCTTCGCCGACGACAGCTTCGACGTCGTCTGGTCGTCGGGCTCGATCGAGTACTGGCCGGACCCGGTCGCCACCCTCGCTGAGATCCGCCGGATCACGAAACCGGGCGGGCAGGTGCTGATCGTCGGCCCGAACTACCCGAAGACGGGGGTCATGCAGAAGCTCGCCGACTCGATCATGCTGTTCTACGACGCCGAGGAGGCAGATCGAATGTTCACCGAGGCCGGCTTCGAGGACGTCGAGCACCGGCTGATGGGGCCGTCCTACGACCCCGACATCGCGATCACCTCCGTCGCGCGCGTCACCGACTGAGGGTGAATACTCGGCGTGACTACCGGACCGTCATCTCGACCGTAGCGATCACGATCCCGTTCTCGGAGACACGAACCGTGACGGTGCTGCCGGCTTCGGGGAGGGGGCCGTTGGTCGTTGAGGCGATCGTCAGACTCGCCGACTCCCCACGAGTCCACTCGGAGTCGGTCCCGGCGTTGAACGGGCCGGCCGGAAAACCGCTGAACCCGCTCTGGGAGTAGGCGGGGACCGTCGGCTGTTTCTCTAGGGGTTCGCCGTCGACCTCGACGACCAGCGAGAGGTCTCGAACGTCGAGCGAATCACCGTGATCGAGCGTGAGCGTTATCTCGCCGTCGGCGGTGGCTTCGCCGTCGATAGCGACCGCGGCGGCCGGTTGGGTCGGTTCGTATCCGAGTACCATCGCGCCGACGGTCGCACTCAGCAGTACCACGCAGGCGACGAGCAGGACGACGCCGATGACCGGGGAGATCGCGCGAGCCACGCCCTCACTGGCCGCCCCACCCTTTATGAACGTTCGTCGTCGGCCGGCGCGCGGGCGGTCCCCTGACCCAACGAGTCCTCGGAGATATCGACCTCGACGGGGGTTCCGTCCGCGGTGGCGGTTACCGTCATCGAGTCGCGCGGGGCGACGAACCAGAGCACCCCATCGCCGTCAGTCTCGCCGATTGCTCGGTCGTTGAGATCGACCGGCTCGGAGATGGGCTCGCTCGTCTCCGCGTTCGAGAGTGTCACGCTCGCCGGACCGCCCGGCACCGTCCGCTCGACCGTCATCGCGACGCTCCCGTTGAGTTCGCGCTCGACGGTCATGGTCTCGATCCGGTCGAGTCGCAGGCTCTGGTGCTCGCGGTAGACCTCGCCGGTCGCCGTATCGAGGTACACCGTCATGGTCCCGCGGTCGTGGCTGCCGACGCCGCGGTGGGTCCCGTACCCGACATCGCTGTAGCTCCAGCGAGCATCGGCAAAGGCGCTCGGATACAGCCCCGAGATGCGCTCTTCGGACTGGCCGAGGCTGGCATACTGGGTCGCACCATCGGGGTTGCGGTTGTCGGGCCGGTAGGCCTCGCGGTGGAACCGTCCGTCATCGGTGTACGCGAGGGCAACGCCGGCGCCGTCGGTCTCGACGTGGACGCGCGTCGACTCGGCCTCGCCGCGCGAGACGTCCGCGACCCGTTCTCGAACCGGACCCTGCATGGTTCGGGCTTCGACCGACATCCGTTCGATCTTCTCCTCGATGGCGGTGTCCGAGAGACCGACCGCGCGGTCCTCGAGTATCGCGATCGACTCGCCGAGCGCGACGGCGCGGGTGTGGACGACCGCGAGTTCGGCCAGCAGCGCGCGCTCGGAGCGTTCGCCCTCGTAGTACTCCGTATAGGCGGTTCGCTCCCGCTCGCGGAGTTGGGCGACCGACTCCGAGAGGTCCTCGGTCTCCTCGCGGATGATCTCGCGTTGCTCGTCGTCAGCCTCCGCCGCCTCGAGGCGGACGTCGAGGCGATGGCGCTCGTAGCGGCCGTCGAGCCGGCTCGTGTCGTCAGCGAGCGTCGTTCCGACGTCGACGGCGACGCGATCGGCGCCGCTCGCCGACGGACCGTCGGCGAGTGCGAGCCACTCGGCGGTCCCGTTGTCGATCGTCGTCCGTACGTCGCCCTCCGAATCGACCGGCCGCGGTTCGGTCGGTCCGACCGAGCCGAACGCCGGAAGCGAACAGACCAACACGACGACGAACGCGAGCGAAACCAGCCTGTCCATCTATCTTTCGGATGATTCTTCTAGTACAAAAATAGCACGCTGTGCGAGAAACGACCCCGTTTCGAAGCGGGACGGAGATCATTGTACAAGAATTCATTTAGCATGGAAAGCATTTTCTCCTCACGGATACCACGCTACCGTATGCGGGTGTCCGCCTCCGTCGTCCTCGCGGTCTGCGTAGTGGCCGCCATCGGGGCCGTCGCCCTCGGTGCCGGGCCGGCGGTGGGGCAGACCGGAGACGCCGACCCGGACACCGAAAACGCGAGCCAGACCATCGAGATCCAGCTCGAAGAGGACGGCGACGCGAACGTCTCGGTCCGCAACCGGTTCGCGATCGAGACACGAGAGGACCGGCGGGCGTTCGAGCGCCTCGCCGACGGGTTCGAGAACGGGGACACGAACGGCGAGCTCTCGGTCGAGGTCTTCGAGCGGGTCGCGGCCGACGCCGAAAACGAGACCGACCGCGAGATGACGGTCACGAACGTCGAGCGCGAGACGGAGGCGACCAACAGCACCGGGACGGTCGAGTTGCGGTTCGACTGGGAGGGGTTCGCGCGCGCCGAGGACGGTCGACTCGAAGTGGCTGACGTCTTCGGGGCCGACGGCGGGACGTGGCTGCCGTCGCTGTCGGCCGACCAGCGACTCGTCATCGACGCGCCCGACGGCTACGCCGTTTATACAGTTCACCCCGAAACCGCCGTCAGCGGTGGCGAAATTGCCTGGACGGGCCCCATAGCCTTCGACAGCGATCAGCCCGAGGTCGTGTTCATCTCGGGCGGCTCCTCCGCGGGCTCGTCGTGGTTCTTCGCCGGACTCGGGGTCGGCCTCGTCGCGGTGATCGCCGCGCTCGTGTACGTGCTCTCGCGGCGCTTCGACGCGCCGGTCGTCCCGTCGCCGGCGAGCGACGACCGGGGGTGGGCGACGGTGCTCACGCCGGGGTCGAAGCCAAGCGAGGAGCCCCCGACGACGCGGTCCGAGCCCGAGTTCGAGGACGGAACCGACCCGGAGGGCGGCCCGGTCGCCGGCGTCGACGAGGAACTGCTCTCGGACGAGGAGCGGGTGCTCATGCTGCTCGAAGTCAACGACGGGCGGATGAAGCAGGCGAACATCGTCAGCGAGACCGACTGGTCGAACGCAAAGGTCTCGCAGCTGCTCTCGGCGATGGAGGACGACGGGATGATCGAGAAACTGCGGATCGGCCGGGAGAACCTCATCACCCTGTGTGAGGAGTAGTTCCGAAAACGTTTACAGCACCGGTGAAGAAGCATCGATAATGAAGGTTCTCGTGACCGTCGCGGAGGTGGGGACCGTCGAGGACGACTTCGAGATCGACGGCACCGCCATCGACGAACGGTACCTCGAATACGACCTGAACGAGTGGGACGACTACGCCGTCGAGGAGGCCGTTCAGCTGTCCGAGGAGGGCACGGTCGACGAGGTCGTCGCCGTCACGATCGGCCCCGAGCGGAGCGAGGAGACGATTCGGATGGCGCTTGCGAAGGGCGCCGACCGCGCGATCAGGGTGTGGGACGATTCCGTCGAAGGGCTGCTCGACGTGGCCGCCAAGACCGAGATCCTCGAAGCGGTCGTCGATGAGGAGGAGCCCGACCTGCTTCTCACCGGCGTCCAGACCGCCGACGCGATGTTCGGCGCGACGGGCGTCTCGCTTGCGGCCGCGATCGACTACCCGTGGGCCGCCGTCGTCAACGATCTCGAGTACGACGGCGAGAGCGCGAGCGTCCACCGCGAGCTCGAAGGCGGCGTCGAGGAGCTCACCGACGTCGAGACGCCCGCCGTTCTGACCATTCAGACCGGGATCAACCAGCCCCGCTATGCGAGCCTGCGGGGGATCCGGCAGGCCCAGCAAAAGGAGATCACAGCAAAGACCCTCGCAGATCTGGGCATAGAGGGGCTCGAGAGTGAGCTCCGTCTGACCGAGATGTACGAACCGGAAGTCGAAAGCGACGCGACGGTCTTCGAGGGCCGCGCCGAGGACACCGCCGTCCAGCTCGCGAGCGTGCTCCGCGAGAAGGGGGTGGGCGCACAATGACCGCCGTTCTCGCGGTCGCCGAACACCGCCGGGGCGAGCTCCGGGACGTGAGCTACGAACTCATCGGCGCGGGCCGGGGCCTCGCGGACGATCTGGGCGGCGAGCTCCACCTGGCCGTCATCGGCGGGCAGATCGAGGAGTTTACCCGCTCGCTCTCGCGGGAGGGCGTCGACGCCATCCACACGGTCGACGAGGGCGAGGAGTTCAACCACGACGTCTACACGCAGGTCACCGAGCAGCTCGCAGAGGAGCTCGACCCGGACGTCGTGTTGCTGCCCAACTCCATCAACGGGCTCGATTACGCGCCGGCGGTCGCCACTCGGCTGGGCCGGCCGCTGGTGACGGACGTGATCGACGCCGACTTCGAGGACGGAACCCTCGTCGCGACCCGCGAGATGTACGGCTCGAAGGTCGAAACGACGATCGAGGTCGACAGTTCTCGGGTGGCGGTGACGATCCGCGGCGGCGAGTGGCCTGGCGCGAACGGAAACGGGGACACGACGGTCGAGGAGTTCGACGCGACGATCGACGAGTCGGCGGTCCGCTCGACGGTGCGGGGGTACGAGGAGGTCGCCGGCGGCGACGTCGACATCAGCGACGCCGAGGTTTTGGTGAGTGTAGGCCGGGGAATCGAGGAGGAGGAGAACATCGAACTCATCGAGGAACTGGCCGACGCGCTGGATGCGACCCTATCGGCCTCGCGACCCATCGTCGACAACGGCTGGCTGCCCGCCAACAGGCAGGTCGGCCAGTCGGGCAAGACCGTCGCCCCCGATGTCTACATCGCCATCGGCATCTCCGGGGCGGTCCAGCACGTCGCCGGCATGAAGGGTGCAGAAACCATCGTCGCGATCAACAACGACCCGAACGCGCCGATCTACGATATCGCGGATTACGGCATCGTCGACGACCTCTTTGACGTCGTTCCGGCACTGATCGCCGAGTTCGAGTAGACTCTAAAAGCCGTGATAGCAGCCGTCCAGCGGTGTTTATTACCATATAGAACCATTATAAAGTCGATTCCATCGGACGGGGTCAGTGATACAATGACGATTAACGTACAGTCTCTCGGATCGAACACCCGATCGACCGCCCGGATCCACCGGGCGGGTGCGGCAGCCATCGCCGGCGCGGTCGCGCTGGCGGCCAGCCTGATCGGGCACGGCGTCGCGGACTATCTCGGCACCGACTCGATGATCGACACTCCCGGTACGCTCGCGTACTACCTGAGCTACGGCAGCCTCTCCGTAGCGTGGGGACTGTTGTTCCTCGGCTCGCTCGGGTTCGCCGCGGTGGCGCTGCGATCCGGAAGGCAGCTACTGAAGGATGGGGCAGCGCTCGTGAGCATCGGGCTCGCCGGCACCACCCTCGGGTTCGGCTTCGCGACGGCGGCCGGACTCGCCGGACTCGGCGAGGTCGCCCTGATGGGGGATACGGTCGCCGGACTCAGCATGATGTTCGTCTTCACGCTCGGGTCACTCGTCGCGGGGATCGCGCTTCTGCGAGCCGAAATCGCCTCGCGGATGGTCGCGTGGCTCATGATCGCCACCGGTCCCGCCATGCTGGTCGGCGCGATGGTCGTCCCGGCCGGGCTGGACGTCGTGTTGTTCGCGGGCCCGCTCTGTGCCGCCTGGATCCTGCTCGGGCGCGAGCTGCTGGGCGCGAACGTGGCAATCGAGGAGTCAGCGGCGATTCCGGCCTGAGTTCGTTTTTCGGAACCCGTCGATATTCTGGGCCGAAATCGATTCGACGGTCGTCTTTTAGTCGGTAGCCGTCTCCGGCATACGCATGGTTTCCGGGGAGACGGGACCGTTTTTCGAGGAGCCGTTCCCACCCTCGATCCTCGGCAAGGTCGGCAACACCATTCCGGAGACCGAACGGAACGAAATCGAGAACACGGGACACGGCGTCTTTTCAATCCATAAATCGAGCATCGAGCGGCGGATACTGACGTTTCTCGGGACGTGGGATTCAGAGGCGCTCGCTCCCGGTCGTGGTGACCGCCAGCCCAGGGCTGTAATAACAGACGGGCTCGCCGTCTGGTCGGGCGAACCCGTTTGCCGAAAACAGCGTGTTCGTCGTGACAGTCGCACTCGCGGGGTGGAGCCGCCAGGGATCGTGGTCGACATCGGTGTGGCGGACGGCCCCATCCGAGCCCTGTGTGTAGAGGCGGCTACGGTCGGTGAGGAAGGCAGCGCGGCTTCCGGACTCGGGTGTGAAGGACTCGCCCTCGGGACCGTAGGTCGCCTCGAATCGGGCGGGTCGGTCGCCAGGGTGGACCCGCCGGCTCGAAAACTCGACGCCGTCGTTCGTCGTGCGGATCGACTGGCGGGCGTAGTAGTACGGCAAGTGGTGAGTGAGACGGGCGCCGAGGACGGCCGTGATCCCGTGGGCGTCGAGACTGAAGAAGTAGACGCCCGGTTCACCCTCGTGGGTGACGTACGTCCGGAGGTTGAGTTCGGGGAGGTCGATTCCCATGCGCCGGGGGAGCCCGCGCGGGCGGGTATCGACGTTGACGAAGGGAACGACCGAGAGCCAGCCAGTCCCGTCGTATGTCTGGACCGACAGCGCGTCGGGCAGGTGGGTTTCGAGGTGGTCGGCGTCGACGGGCCAGTTGGCGAACAGGAGGTGGCGCCACTCGAACGCGAGGGGAAGGGGGATCGGGAGCTCCATACGAGAAGGTGGGGTCGAGGGAGGGAAACTCCGGCGACGTCGTACCGATCCGTCACGTACTTGCCCGAACCGCCCTGAGGGGCCGGTAATGGAGTACCTCGAACGCCGCCGGGCGCTCGTCGACGAGCGACTGGAGGAGGTCGTCGAGGGGGTCGAACCCGAGCGGCTCGCGAGCGAGGTCCGCCACACCGCGTTGTCGGGCGGCAAGCGGGTCCGCCCGACGGTGACGGTGCTGGTCTGCGAGGCCGTCGGCGGCGAGCCGACCGATGCCACCGGTTTCGGGGTAGGGATCGAGCTCGTCCACAACGCCTCGCTGGTGGTCGACGACATCATCGACCAGTCGGCGGTGCGCCGGGGCGTCGGGAGCGCCTGGAGCACGTTCGGCTACGGCCCGGCGATCATCGACAGCGACGCCCAGCTCGGCGAGGCGTTCGCGCTGTTCTCGGCGGACCCGCGCGCGATGCAGGCGGTCACGGAGGCGATGATCGAGCTGGGCGAGGGCGAGGCGACGGAGCTGGTCGCCCGGCCGCGCACGGAGGGCGAGTACATGGAGCTGGCCCGCCGAAAGACCGGCGCGCTGTTTCGCGCTGCGGCCGAACTCGGGGCGATCGCCGCCGATGCCGACGCCGTCACCGTCGAGGCCGTCGGCGAGTACGCAGAACGCGTGGGGATCGCCTTCCAGATACGCGACGACGTACTCGACGCGACCGCCGACGCCGAGGAGCTCGGCAAACCCACCGGCCAGGACGACGAGATGGAACGCCCCTCGCTGTTGCAGGTGACCGACCTCACCCCCGAGGAGGCGAACGAACGGGCACACAGCCACTCGGAGGCCGCACTCGACGCGCTCTCGCGGGTCGAGATCGGGGACGAACAGGCCTACGAATACCTCCACGATCTCGCCGAGTTCGTGGTTATTCGTGAACGATAGGTCGAATTGTCTGCCTAGCCAACGGAGTTTTATCCGAAGAGATCGTACGCACGTCTAATGACGCGACCCGTTCATGCGACCGACCCCGACGGCCCGCCCGACAGGAAATCCGTGTTGTTCTGTCCGAACTGCGATCACCACAGCCCGATCGAAGGCGACTGGATCGTCCGCGAGCGCACGACGAGCGTCGAGTACCGCTGTCCCGACTGCGAGACGCTGCTTACCGAACGCGAGAGAGGGTACGAGCGCGAACACGAGCGAGCGCCGATCGCGCGGGCGTGGTCCGCGTGGGTCCGTGCCGCGAGCGCGTGGCTGAAACCGCCAAAGCGACTACGGGCCTGAGCGCTCAGGTCGGCTCCGCCCGGCGTTCCATTCTCGACTCGGCGATGGCGAATATCAGTGTACTCGCGAGTCCCAACACCGTACCGACCGTGAGCGCGATCGCGACGTACGCGAGGTTCTGATAGCCGAGGACGAACGCGCTGACGGCCCGGAGCACGACCGCGATCGAGATGACGTAGAAGGGGGCGTTGAGGTAGCGCCACTCGAAGCGCCCGGCGAGGTACTCGTCGGTGATCTGGCCGAGACTGGAGGTGATCCCGGCG
>NZ_RDQG01000003.1 GCF_003697815.1 Halalkalicoccus subterraneus
ATCATCTCGTCGACGGGGGCGATCCCCTCGATGACCATCAGGTCACCCTCCTGGTACATGTCGTCGACGCGGCCGCGGCGACCCTGGATCTCGCCGCTTGCCGATCCCATGTGCTCCGAGGGAACGTCGATACGGACGTTCTGGATGGGTTCGAGCAGCGAGACGTGTCCGGTGATGAGTGCACGGTGGACCGCACGGCGCACCGCGGGGATGACCTGTGCGGGACCCCGATGGATGGTGTCCTCGTGCAGGCGCGCGTCGTTCAGCCGGAGCAGCGTCCCCTGGACGGGTTCGGCGGCCAGTGGACCCTCGTCGAGGGCTTCTTCGAGCCCCTCGATGACGAGTTCCATCGTCTCGTTGAGGTGCTGAATCCCTTTGGTGTCGTCGATGAGGACGTTCGTGCCGAAGATGTGCTCGACGTTCTGGGAGGGGTCTTTGTCCATGCCGGCCTCCTGGAGGGCCTCGCGGCGCTCCTGTTCGGGCATGTCCATCGAGACCTCGCCGAGCTTGATCGCATCGACGAGATCCTCGGAGAGGGGTTCGGCGGTGAGGTAGAACCGGTTGTGGCGGTTCGGCGAGATCCCCTCGACGGTGTCGGTCGCCCCGCGAATGGCCTCGCGGTAGACGACGATCGGTTCGCCGGTATTCACGGGGATACCTTGGTTGCGCTCGATGCGCTGGGTGATCACTTCGAGGTGGAGTTCGCCCTGGCCCGAGATGAGGTGTTCTCCCGTGTCTTCGTTGATCGTGATCTGGATCGTGGGGTCCTCCTTCGAGACCTGCCGGAGCGTCTCGATGAGCTTGGGCAGGTCGTCCATGCTTTTGGCCTCGACGCTTTTCGTGATGACCGGCTCGGAGATGTGCTCGATCGACTCGAAGGGGGTCATCTCGACGCTTGAGACCGTCGATCCGGCGATCGCGTCCCGAAGCCCGGTGACGGCAGCGATGTTCCCCGCGGGAACGTGTTCGACCTCCTCGCGCTCGCCGCCCATGTAGATGCCGACCGACTGGACGCGGTTCTTGTTCGCGGTACCGGAGACGTACAGCTCCTGGCCCTTCTCGATGGTGCCCGAGAAGACACGACCCGCGGCGATCTCGCCGGCGTGGGGGTCGACACCGATGTCGGTGACCATCAGGACGACCTCGCCGTCGTCATCGACCAGCCGCATCCCCTCCGCGAGGTCCGACTCGTCGTCGCCGCGCCAGATGCGCGGGATACGACGGGGCTGGGCGTCGAGCGGGTTCGGGAAGTGCTCACAGACCATGTCCAGCACGACGTCCGACAGCGGCGTCCGGTCGTGCAGTTCCTGGCGCTCGCCGTTCCGTTCGAGGTCGATGATGTCGCCGAAGTCGATGCCGGTCGCCTGCATCGAGGGCATCGAGACGCCCCAACGATAGAGCGCCGAGCCGAAGGCGACGGTGCCGTCCTCGACCGAAACCGTCCAGTCCTCGTCGATGTCGTCCATGTCCTCGGTCATCCCGCGGATGAGCTCGTTGACGTCGTCGATGACCGAGAGGAGGCGCTGTTGCATCTCCTCGGGGCCCTCCTGGAGCTCCGAGATGAGGCGGTCGACCTTGTTGATGAAGAGCGTCGGCTTGACGCCCTCACGAAGCGCCTGCCGGACGACCGTCTCGGTCTGGGGCATCGCGCCCTCGACGGCGTCGACGACGACCATCGCGCCGTCGACCGCGCGCATCGCTCGGGTGACGTCACCGCCGAAGTCGACGTGGCCCGGCGTGTCGATGAGGTTGATGAGGTGGTTGGTGTCCTCGTACTCGTGGGTCATCGAGACGTTGGCCGCGTCGATGGTGATCCCGCGCTCCTGTTCGTCCTCCTCGGTGTCCATCATCAGCCGGGTGGCCTCGCCCTCGTCGGCGATCATGCCCGCGCCGGCCAGTAGGTTGTCCGTCAGCGTCGTCTTGCCGTGATCGACGTGTGCGGCGATGGCGATGTTCCGGATGTTCTCCGGCTTGTCCATCAACCGTTCACACTCCTGAACGATCTTCTTTCGTCGGCCCATTACCGTCTTATATCGGAAGCGGCGTGAAAAGGGTAGTGTTTTGCTGGAGGTGATTCGACGCGAATCCTCGACAGCAGGCGATGAACACCAAGAATCGTGCCAGCCGTTCGCTCGCGGGTCGTCCCCCGATCGAAGGAGGTGATCGGACGGCGACCGATACGAGCGGAGCCGTCGCTTCCGGCGGCTCCGTGGAGCGGGGACGGGCTGGCGTCCTCGGGAGTGGCACGTGGTCACGCGCCGTGTCCTGCTTCATTTTTGAGCACGCCGAGGACGTTTCAGAGCAGGAGGGTCGGTGCCACCACGATCAGGACGATCCCGAGGACGACCCGAAGCCGGCCCGGATCGACCAGATGGGCGACCTTCCAGCCGGCGACGACGCCGATGAGCTGGGGGACCCCCACGAGCAACGCGACGGGAACTGAGACCGCGCCGGCGGTCGCGTAGCTCGCGGCGGCAAAGGCCGAGATGAAGATCGACTGGACCTGCGCGACGGCGACCGCGACGAGCATCGGGACGCCAAGCATCACGAGGACCGGCACGGCGACGACGGGCCCGCCGACGCCGAGCAGGCCGCCCAGAACCCCGACCCCGAGACCGATCGTCCCGATCATGATCCGCCGCTGTTGGGCCGGGACCGCATCGATCCGGTTCGAGGGCTTCAGTCCGACGCGCTCGCGGTAGACGATCACCACGCCGACGGTGGCGACGAACGCCGAGAGGAGGTAGCCGAAGACCGCCTCGGGCAACAGGAAGTTGAGCCGCGAGCCGGCGAGCGCGCCGAGGACGCTCGTGGCGCTCAGGACGATCGCTATTTCGCGGGCGTGTCCCTGTGCGAATTCGCCGGACTGGAAGTAGACGAGGCTCCCGAGGAGGCCCGTCGCGACGAACGTCGCGCTCGCGGTACCGGCGACCTCGGGGGACGAAAGCGGTGCGAGCGCGAACAGCGCGATCGTGACGAAGACGCCGCCGGGGCCGATCGCGGTGATGCCGATACCGGCAAACAGCGCGATCACCGCGAGCAGCACGGCGAGTTCGGGCGACACTATCGGGCGAAAACGGCCAGGCATAATACGTCTGGTGATACGCGAAAAGCGACTGCGAAAGGGGGTCTACAGACCGCCGCCGAAGAGCATCCCGACGAAGTCCCGTGCGGAGAAGACCGCGAGGACGATCGCGAGCAACACGAGCGTCGCGTTGATGGCGTTGAGCTTCAGCGAGTTGGTGTACTCGCCCATCGTCTCGCGGTCGTTGACCGACCAGAACAGCAGTGCCGCCGCCAGTGGTAGCCCGAAGATACCGTTGTAGGTCGGGAACAGCACGACCATGTCGACGACCCCGAGGTCGAGCGCCGAGGAGATGAGCGGCGAGAACACGCCCAGCCCCGTTCCGGCCGCGAAGATGAGCTTGAACGGGCGGCTCTCCTTGGTCGGTTCGTAGCCAAGCGCCTGCGGGATGATGTAGGCGGGCGTCCACATGATCGGAATGATGCTGTTGAACGCCGCCGCCGCGGCCCCGACGATGAACAGGACCATCGCCCACGTACCGAAGACCTCGACGAGCGCCTCGCCGGGCGTCATGAACGTATCGAGCGCGGTGTAGCCGAGCGCCGGCAGGATCGCCGCCGAGGCGATCAGTATTGCGACCGTCGTGATGCCGCCGACGCTGTATCCGACGGCCAGGTCCTTTCGCATCGTCGGGAGATCCGACTCGTCGGTCCAGCCCTTGTTCTTGACGAGGATCGATTCGAGGAAGAAGTTCGGCCAGAGCGCGGTCGTTCCGAGCAGGCCGGCCGCGACCGTCAGTGCCGCGGGGTTCTCGATGCTCGGGACGAACCCGCTCGCCACCGCGACCGGATCCGCGCCGCTTGGCAGCATGACGATCACGAAGACGAGCATGAGCGCCAGCATCATCCCGATCATGACGTTCTCGACCATGTCGTAATCGAGCAGGCCGACGCCGATCGCGACGAACGTCGTCGCGACCGCGACGGGCTGCCAGGCGATCGCCCCGCCCGAGAGGTACTGGACGGCGGCGCCGACCGCCGCGACCAATCCGAGCGTCCAGGCCACACAGCCGATCGAGAGGAACAGCGCGACGGTCGTCGCGCCGCCTCGCCCGAGCTTTCGCCTGACGAACACCATGAGCGATGTGCCGTGGATCCCCAGCCGGGCGCTCATGTCCTGGGCCATGAAGCCGAGCAGCGCCGCGCCGACGACCGCCCACAAAAGCGTATAGCCGTGGGCGACACCGGCCTGACTGGCGATGAAAACCGAGCCGGAGCCGAAGTAGCTCGCGACCATGACGAACGCGAGCCCGTACTCCTTGATCAGTGACGATACCCCCTCTAACCGACTCCGGCTGTCGTGCGTTGTTGCCATTGATGAGTGAAAGAGAACGGCTTAGTTATCGCGGGACCAAACGGCCGGACGATATGCGTACTCGGTGACGAATCGGGGGTTGTCACGCATAAGAACTCTGCTTGCGTCCGTACCGTCGACTATCGATCGTCGGTCGACGATTCGTTTTCAGGACGAGGCTTCGATCCGATCGGTCGATAGAGGCGGATCAAACGGTATCCCGTCCGAACAGCGTGCGTCTTCGCGGCCGCGCCCGATGCCTCGACTGGCCGCATCTTCGGTCGGGTCAGCGTTACGACGAATCGCGTCGGTGGTACGCGTAGCCGCCGACCACTCCGAGGGCGGCCGCGCTCGTCGTCCCCGGTTCGAGGATCGCCTCGCCGGAGTCGATTCGGACCCGGTACCGATCGGTTTCGCCGCCGGCGATCGATCCCTCGATCGTCTCGTCGAGCGCCGCGTCGTGGCGGCTGTTCGCGTAGACGTCGACCGTATACCGGGTTGCCGCACGACCGGTCAGCGCGATCGTGTAGGTCCCCTCGGGTGCGCCGTACCGGTAGTGAAGCGGGTCGTCACCGGTCGTTCTGGAGAGCGGTCGTCCCTCCGGATCGACGACGAGCGCGTCGAGTTCGGTCCCGGGCGAAACGAACAGCGTCGTACCGAACAGCCGGTCGTACAGCGATCCATCGCGCCCGAACCGACCCGAGCGCTCGCGACGGGCCCGGATCTCCCGGTCGCGATCGTTGTAGACGAACTGGTCGTACGGGATCCCGTACTCGATCGGTTGGGGAACCGGGTCGTCACCGGAAGTGTCGATCTCGAAGGTGTAGGTGAACCGCTCGTACATCTCGGCGGTGTAGTTCGGGTTGTACGCCGAGAGGACGGTTCGACCGGGGCGGCGGTCGTAGTCGTAGACGAGGAGCTGGTGGGAGCGAAGCGTTCCCGTCCGAAAGACCGTGATACCGGCCGTTCCGAAGGCATCGACCGCTGCTAGCAGATCGGCCAGCTGAGCCTCGTAATCGATCAGGGTGGGATCGAGCAGGTCGTACCGACCGAGCCACGCATCGAGGTCGACGTACTGCGAGGTATGATACTCCTTGATCTCATCGAGAACGGGCGTTTCGGGGGTCGTCAGCGGGGCTCGCGGGTGGGTGATCTCGGCGGCGGTCTCGAACCCGCCGGGGATCGTCTCCGGGGCCTCGAAGTACCGCTGGGCGGCGAAGATCAGTCCGTAACAGTAGCCGTTGGTGCGGGCCGCTTCGAGCAACCCCTCACGGGCGTGGTGTTCGAGCCGGTCGAGGAGTCCGGCGGGAAGCTCGTCGAGCGGGCGATCGAACACCCGAACGAAGGAGTCGCGCCACCCTTCCTCGAACTCGCCGTCCGTTTCCGGGTAGGGTCCCTTTTGCGTACGCCAGTTGTAAAACCCGAAACCGTGGCGGGTCGGATCGAACGACCGCTCGGCCGTCGCCGGCTCGACGGTCCCCGACCGCGACCCGCCCAGCCCCGGGGTGATCGCCGTGGCAGCCACCGAGACGGCAGCCAGAACCGACCGACGTGTCACACCACGACCATCCTCGGGAGAGGACCACCGCCTCGGATCAGGACCGCGCACGACGGATCACGTTATTATAAAGACAGAAAGAATATATAAAATTAATATAATGTCTGAGTGAGTCGGCCCCTTACCGGGAGGTAAGGGCGGATCGTAACCCCTTTAACCGGAACCGGCATACGTGGAGGTGAGTCCTGGTAGGGTAGTGGACCATCCTACGGGCTTGCGGAGCCTGTGACCGGAGTTCAAATCTCCGTCAGGACGTTTTCACGGCACACGGAGAACGAAAGGGGCAACTGCACTACGGTTGGCCGATCTCTCTTGAGTCCTGTTCCACTCGAAGTCGATGGTTTCCGACAGGATCCCGGTAAACCCGATTCGGTTTCGTTGTCCCTCGTGACGAGAGCGACCGCGTCGTTCGACCGTCGGTCCCACCGGGTTCCGAGCAGGGACTGATTCGGTTTCACGAACCGATCGAGTTCGTTAAAAGGATCGTCCGTGCTCGAATCCGCCGTTCGTACATATTTCGACAGTTATGTTTTCTAGATAACGAAAAGAGCTATGCTATGGGACCCCCACACAATGTCTATGCAGGAACAGTACTGTGGGTGGTGCGGAGCGAAGACCGTCGGCACCTTCGAACAGGAGGGGCAGACGTGGGTCTGTGGGATCTGCCGCGGTGCCGACCGTATCCCCGGCGAACCAGCCCACCACTTCTCGTAACCCTTCCCGAAACCACCGGGACGGTCTCAGAGGAGGAACGAGACGACCGCCAGGACCAGAAAGGCGATAACCAGCCACTTGGCGATGGTCATCGAGAGTCCCGCGATGCCGCCGGCACCGAGAGCGCCAGCGACGATCGCGAGAACGAAAAACAGGATGGCGAGTTCAAGCATCGCTCCCACCCCCTCGCCCGTTCGTCGGGCGAGTCGCCACGAGCGTCAGTCGACCGTTACGGACCGTGTTCATGTCATCTATGATGACCACGAGGCGAAATAGATAATCGGTGCTTGCTCTCGCAACCACGTTATATAGAGGAAGGGCGACAGACGCTACTCCCCGCGTCTCGAACCGTCGGTATGGACCGACCGCTTCGAATCGGGATCGCGCTGTACAACGACGGATGGTATCACGCCGCTCATGACGCCTGGGAACCGCCCTGGCTCGAACTGTCGTCGGGGACGGAAAAGCGGTTCCTCCAGGGGTTGATCCAGTACACCGCCGCGATTCACCACGCGCGCGGACGAAACTGGGCGGGTGCGACCGGACTCGCAGGGAGCGCGTACGGGTATCTCGACGGGTTGTCCGGGACGTATCGGGGCGTCGATCTGATCCCCGTTCGGGAGGGGCTGTCAGCGCTCGCGGGCGATCCGGAGTGGATCGAACGAACCGCCCCACCGCGACTCGTCCGCCGGGGCCGGACGCTCTCGCTTTCCGATCTCGACGCGAGGGACTGTCTGCTCGCCGCCCCGGTCCTCGCGGCAGCCGACGACTACGATGCGGAGACGGTCGAGCGCGCGTGTTCGTACGCACACGAGGCGATCGAGACGGGCGACTCGAACCTGTTTCTCGGACTCTGTACGGATTTCGTCCGCGAACCGGCCCACAGGGAACTCGTCTACGGCCGCCTCGCGGAGCACGTCTCCCGTCGGCGCTCGCGTGAGCGGGACGTCGAGGGGCTGTTCGACCCCAGCAGCTGACGGCCGTCGTTCGATGACGGCGGCGACCGAGGGGCAGCCAAGAGCCCGACGGCGACGACGCGATCGGGAAGTGGCTCGAAGCACCTGCCCGACGAGGACCGGGACCGAACCGAGTGACGAATCGGGATCGAAAGTGATCGAGCCCCGCGTCGAGAATCCGGCGGTCGAACCCGAGATAACCGGCGTTCAGTCGGTGTAGTCGGCGGAGTTGTCCCGGGGGTCGTAGTCGAGCACCTCGCGAGCGCGGTCGATCGAGTAGTACTTGCGGTCGTTGTCCGAGATGCCGTAGACGATCTCGAAGTCGTAGTCGGCTTCGAGACAGCGCGCGAAGAGGTGTGCACAGTCGCGATGGCTGAGCCACATCGCCTGCCCGCGCTCGTAGTCCCGCGGCGGGTGGTCCTTGGTGAGGTTGCCGATACGCACGCAGGCGACGCTGAGGTCGTGTTCGTCGTGGAAGAACCGGCCGAGAAGCTCGCCGGACGCCTTGGAGACGCCGTAGCGGTTGCCCGGACGGGGGAGTTCGGTGCCGTCGAGGCGGAAATCGTCCTTTGGGCGGTAGATCTCGGGAGTCCGAGTCTCGGTTTCGTACGCGCCGACCGTGTGGTTCGAGGAGGCGAAAACGAACCGGTCGACGCCGGCGTCGACTGCGGCCTCCATCACCGTGTGCGTGCCGTCGATGTTGTTGCGCAGGACGCTGTCCCAGGGGGCCTCGGGTCGGGGATCGCCCGCCAGGTGGATCACCGCTTTCGTCCCATCCATCGCCTCGCGGACCTCGTCGTACTCCGTGATGTCGCCGACGAAGAACTCCCCGGGGCGCTCTTCGGACGGGGGATCGCGGTCGAGCAGGCGCCAGTCGTACTCCTCGCTGAGGTGATCGAGGATCGCACTGCCGACCCGACCCTCCGAGCCGGTCAACAAGACGGGGGCGTCCATTCAGGTGAGAAGTCGCTACCGATACCTAAGAAACGTGCGATTCGAGGTGCTGTGTCGTTCGAAGCGGCGAGAAACCGTTACTGTGAGATGCGTGCGAACGCGAGGTTACCGCTGATGTTCTTGATGTAGATCGTCACGACGTCGCCCTCCTCTGCGCCCGGAACGAAGATGGTGTAGTTGCCCCGTTCCGCGACGCCGTCGCCTTTCCGACCCGTGCCGGTGATCTTGACCTCGTAGGTCTGGCCCTCCTCGACGGCATCGCGCTGCTGGGTCTGGGTGTTCTGGGTGCGTTTCGTGACCGGCCGGAAGGCCCCACAGGCGTCACACCGCAGCATCGGGGTGCGGTCCTCGCGCACGAGGCGGGTGTCGGGGAGTCCACACTCCGAACAGCGGACGTACTCCTCGACGTAGCTGGAGATCGCGGCGTCGAAATCCCCGCCGCTGAAGTTGCCGTTGTACCGCCCGCGACCGTTCTCGAACTTCCCGCTGGTACCGAGTTCGCGCTGGATGAACCGGTGGAGGTGTTCTGCTTCCCGGTTCAGCTGGTCTGCGACCTCCCCGAGGTTCGTGAGTCGAGTAAATGCTCCGTCCTTCTGGGCGGTGGCGTCGGGGATCGAGAGCCGTTCGCTGCTGCCTTCGATGTCCGGGACCTCGTCCATCGCCCTGTCGAGGCTCGCGCTATAATCCATACGCGGGAGAACGGACCGAGAGCGTATAGGGTCTTCGTGACACGCGGACACAGACACCGAAAACGCCTTTCGCAGCCTGCTCGTCGTTCGTGTATGCCCACCGACAGCGAGATCGCCTGTTTCGAAGCCGGCATCAAGTTCGGCACGCTGTACCACCAGTTCACCGGGACGCCGGTCGATCACGAGAGCGCCCCCGGCCTCGAACGAGCCATCGAAGAGGCGATCGAGAACCAACCCCACTGTGTCGAGGCGTCGGTGACGATCCACGAGGACCGACTCGACGAGGCGATCGACCCCGCGATCGGTTACACCGAACTGCAGGGCCCACTGATGGACGCCGAGATCCGCGTCGAGTACGAGGGGCACGGGGTCCTCACGAAAATGGAACTCGAAGACGGCTACCCCCGAATGTACGTCGCGAGCGTCGAGGGTTGAACGTTCACTTTCACCGTGCGGTCGGGTCACTCTTAAACCAACGGGGGTCGAACCGTTCGCCATGAGCCAGTCGACCCTGGACGACGACGAACTGCTCGGCGAGGCCGCAAGCGAGATCCGTGCCGACGTCGAGGCGAACATGGAGGCCGCCCGAGCCGAACTGCCGAGCGCCGACGCGATCTGGGACGTCGACGCCGAGAACACCCTCGGGGTGCTCAACTCGCTGAAGTCCTCGCTCGACGCCGGCGACGCCGCCGAAAACCTCCGGGACGCCCGCAAGTGGTTCATGGTCGGCGAGCGCGCCGACGCCTTCGAGGACCCCGACGCGCTCGAAGAGGAACTCGAGGAGCTGGCGGACCTCATCGGGACGGTCGAGGGCGCCCGCGAGCAGGTGACCGACCTCACGAGCACCGTCCCCGAGCTTCGCGGCGAACTGGAAGAGGCGGGTACCGGTGAAGGAGAACCAGAAACGAGCGACGAAGCGGACGACGAGGACGACCTCGAGGAGTGATCAGCGCCGTTCGAGCGGCGTGAAATCGCGCCCCTCGACCACCTCCATGAGTTCGACCAGCGCTGCGCTCGCCAGCGCCAGTAGCTCCTCGCCGCGCTCTCCCGATTCCTCCCCCGGATCGCCGACGACGCCGTTTTCGGTGAACTCCGCCGAGTCGACCGCGAGGTTCACCCGCGAGACCCACTCGCCCCAGCGCTCGGCGGCGCCCTCTCGCGCCTCCTCGATCCGGTCCTCCCGGACGAGGTCGGGGTCGATCCACCGGAGTAGGGCGGTTTCGAGCGGGCCGCCGTGGCCCATGTCGCTCCGGTGGTCGCCGACACCCTCGAACCACGTGTAGGCGAGGGCGTTGGCGGCGTCGTGTCGCGATATCGTTGCACAGACCTCGCCCAGCGCGGGGACGTTGCCCCCGTGGCCGTTGACGAGGATCACCCGATCCCAGCCGTGGAACGCGAGGCTGGCGACCGTCTCGCGGACGTAGGAGCGGAAGGTGTCCGGCGAGACCCACAGCGTTCCCGAAAAGTGACGGTGTTCTTCCGCGATCGAAACCGGGATCGCCGGCGCGACGACCGCCTCGCCATCGTAGGCCTCGCTCGCGGCCTCGGCAACCGCCTTCGCAGTTTCGACGTCGGTTCCGAGCGGGGCGTGCGGGCCGTGCTGTTCGGTGCTGCCGACCGGAAGGAGGGCCAGATCCGTCTCCGCGTCGGCGGCGTCGGTCCAGGTGACCTCCGAGAGGTGCATGCGGTCGGATCGGGGGGCGGCGAGTTAGTTCCGGCGGTGTCTGCAGGAGGAACCGTTTTGTGTGCGGGCAGCGACGTTCGAGTGCTATGAGCGACGACGATTCCAGAGAGCAGGGTGTCGAGTTCGGCGAATTCGAGGAGACGATGGAGGAGATCGATTACCCGATCGACAACGACGAGTTGCTCGAGCAGCACGGCGACGACGAACTCGAGCTCTCGGGCGAGCCGACGACCCTCTCGGAGGTCCTCGACCCCATACAGGACGACGAGCAGACCTACGAGACCGAGGAGGACCTCGAGACGATGGTCATGAACATGGTCGGCGACGACGCGGTCGGTCGGGAGGGCTATTCGGATCGCGGCGGTTCGGCCGAGTCCGAGAACATGGAGGAGGAGCGCGACGAACAGGAGTCCTTCTAATCAGTCGTCGCCCGCTTCGGTTCGGGCCTGGCGTTTCGCCGCCCGTTCGATGAACTCCTCGGGGAGCTCGTCGATCTCTCCCGCTTGAACGCCCCAGAGGTGGGCGTACAGCCCGCCGTTCTCCAGCAGTTCGTCGTGACCGCCGCGTTCGACGATCCGGCCGTCATCGAGGACGACGATCTGTTCTGCGTCCCGAATCGTCGAGAGTCGGTGGGCGATCGCGAAGGTCGTTCGATCCTCGGTCAACTCGTCGAGGCTCCGCTGGATCAGCATTTCCGTCTCGGTGTCGACGTCGCTGGTCGCCTCGTCGAGGACGAGGATCTCGGGGTCCTTGAGGATCGCCCGCGCGATCGAGACGCGCTGGCGCTGGCCTCCCGAAAGTTTGACGCCCCGTTCGCCGACCATGGTGTCGTAGCCGTCGGGGAGGTCGACGATGAACTCGTGGGCCTCGGCGGCGCGTGCGGCCTCGACGATCGCCTCGTCATCGGCGTTGAACGTTCCGTAGGCGATGTTTTCGCGTACCGTGCCGTAAAAGAGGAACGTGTCCTGGCTGACGTAGCCGATCGATTGGCGGAGGCTTCGCAGGGAGACGTCGCGGATGTCCTGGCCGTCGATCCGGATGGCGCCCTCGTCGACGTCATCAGAATCGCTGCGCGATTCTGATTGGCGGACGTGAGCTTTGCTCCCGTCAACATCGTACATCCTGAGAAGGAGCTTCAACACGGTGGACTTCCCCGCACCCGTCGGGCCGACCAGCGCCGCGGTCTCGCCGGGCTCGACGGTGAAGTCGACGTCCTCGATGATGGTTTCGGAGTCGTCGTAGCCGAATGTCACGTCATCGTACTCCACGCGGCCCGCCTCGACTGCGAGGTCGGGAAGGTCGTCGTCGTCGGCGAGCACGCCGGGTTCGTCCATCAGCCCGAACACGCGGGCACTCGAGGCATCCGCACGCTGGTACATGTTGATGACCTGCCCGAACTGGGCCATCGGCCACGTGAGCTGCTGGCTGAGCTGGATGAAGACGACGAACGTCCCCAGCGTGAGCTCGCCGGTCAGCGGGCCCGGTGCGCCGGCGAACACCCAGTAGCCGCCGACGACGAACGTCAGCGCGAACCCGAGCCCGGAGATCGCCTGTAGCGACGGGAAGAACTTGATCCGCGTCCAGATGGCGTCCCAGTTGGCGTCGAAGTACTCCATCGAGGCGTCGTCGACGCGGTCGTCCTCGTAGCGCTCGGTGTTGCTCGACTTGATGACCTGAATGCCTCCCAGATTGTTCTCCAGTCGGGAGTTGAGGTCCCCGACCGTCGAGCGCATCGTCTTGTATTTCGGGCGGATGATCGAGATGAACCCGTAGGTGAAACCGGCGATCAACGGCACGGGAACGAGCGCGACCAGCGCGAGCTGCCAGTTGTACGTAAAGAGCACCACCGACACCCCGATGACCATCACGATCAGCCGCGAGGCGGAGTTGAGCCCGTCGTTGAGAAAGCGCTCGAGCTGGTTGACGTCGTTCGAGAGGATACTCATGAGCTCGCCGGTCTGCTTATCGGAGAAGAACTCCATGCCCAACCGCTGCATGCGCTCGTAGGTGTCGACGCGGACCTCGTGGGTGATGTTCTGGGCCGAGGCGTTCCAGCCCCAGTTTCGCAGCCAGTGAAAGACCGCACCGACGGCGAACGACCCGGCGATGATCGCGACCGTCAGCGCGAACTGCCCCTCCTGCGTGGATGGGAGCCACGACGCCGGGACGGGCCCGAGGCTGAACACCCGCGAGTCGTTGAAGATCGCGTCGATTGCGACACCGAGCATCAGCGGAGGGATCAGATCGAGCAACCGCGCGAGAACGCTCGCGACGATTGCGACGGCGTACTCGAAGGAGTTGTCCGAACCGTACCGGCGAAACAGCCGCCGCATCGAGTCGTCGACCTTCGCTCGCTGTTCCTCGAAGGGGTCGTCCGCGTCACCGACAGCCATTACGGTACCTCGGGGATCGACGGCAAAAAGGGTTGTTACGAACCGAAACTCGGCTATGGATATTCGATATCGACCCGGTCGCCCTCGGTGATCCCGTTCTCATCGGCGTAGCCGTAGTTCACCTCGAGTACCCACTTGCCCTCGCCGCGATAGTGCGTCAGATCCGACCCGTCCGATTCGGTCTGCGCCTCGTGGATCGCCGTGATCTCGCCGTCCTCGCCGACGAAGATGATGTCGATCGGGAACGCCATGTCGCGCATGACGAAGCTGTGGGAACTCTCGCTTTCGAAGACGAACACCATCCCCGCGTCGTCGCCGAGCGATTCGTGCTCCGAGAGTCCGGTGTACCGTTGGGGCGGCGTGTCCGCGACCTCGGCCTCGACGGTCGCGAGCGTCCCGCCGTCCTCGTCGCTGATCGTCACGGTCGCTCGGTCCTCGCTGCCGGTGATGATCGCGAACGCACCCAGTTGGTAAGCGAGCGCCAGAACGAGGGCGGCGCCCAGAACCAGCGCGAGCGCCAACGACAGACGACGGCGGACCATATTCGGGGGAGGGAACGGTGCGAGTAATGGTTTCCGGTCGAGAGGGAAACCGTTATTCCATCACGTCGATTTGGTTCGGTTACGGGTTCGTGGTCTAGTTGGTTATGACGCGGCCTTTACAAGGCCGAGACCGGTGGTTCGAATCCGCCCGAACCCATGGAGGCACGACGAGCAATCCGCGAGTCGGGCCGGAATTCTGTGAGGGCGATTGGAAACAGGGAGCGTCGAAGCCGTGCCCGAGGTTCGAATCCGCCCGAACCCGCTCCCTCGTTCGGCGTTGATCACCGTTCATAGCACGTGGATGGAAACCGTGATCGCCTCTGCGCTCCTCTACTAGGGGGAGAAACTGTGAAGCGACGTAGTGTACTCGGGGGATTGGTCGGAGTCGGACTGAGTGCTGGCACGCTCATCGGGGCGTACAACACGGTCGGCGGCGTACAAGCATCGGAACACGTTCCCGAGGGTTCGGAACCGGTCGATCCCGGGACGACGGTCGAAGGAACGCTCACCGACGGGGAGGACCTGTATACGATCGAACTCGCGGCAAACGACACGCTCAGTGTCGTCTTTGACTCGGAGTTCGGGGAGTGGACCGAACGACGGATCGAGGTCAGCGTACACGGCCCCGACGGCACCGTACTGGACTCGACGACGGTGACCAGCGACGAGCCACTCCGAACGGCCATCGGTGCAACGGTGCCTGAGACGGACACGTACGCCGTACGGATCGCGTCTCTAGAAGGGGAAGTCCCCTATTCGGTGATGCTCGATGTCGCCGGCGAGGATGCGAACGAACCGAACGATACCCGTGAGAGCGCAGCCGAAATCGCGACCGGTGAGTCCGTCGATGGCGTGGTCGTCGGCGACGAGGTGGACTGGTTCGCCTTCGATGCCGTGGCCGGGATGGGGATCGAACTCGAACTCACTGCCCGCGATCCGGCGCTCAACCGTGACATCGAGATGGCGCTGTTCGATCCCGAAGGGGCCGATATCGGCGTGCTTCCGACCGACAACCCCGATCGCGGCGCGTATCGAACCGATTATCGGTTCCTCGCAACGGTGGACGGCGTCCCGTCGGCGAGTGGGATCTCGGTCGTCGGTGGCGGTGTCGCCGAGGAGACCGGAACGCACTACGTCCGGGTGAGCGAGGTCGGACCCGACACCCGTCACGGTGAGCTACGCGGCTTTACCGAGTACACCCTCGACGTCGAGACGGTCGCCCTCGACGGGTCCGACCCGAACGAACGCCGGGAGACCGCGACCCGGATCGAACCGGGCGAGACGATCGACGGTGTGCTCGCCGGCTACGACCGCGATTGGTATGCGTTCGACGCCGAGGAAGGCGACGAGATCACCGTCGAGTACGAGTTCGTCGACACCACCGACGGGCTGTTGGGCACCGAACGCGCGCTCTACGGACCGACCGGTTCGGTCGTGACCGACGTCTTCGAACCGGTGATCGCCCCCGTTTCGGGGACGTACTCGCTCCTCGTCGCCCCCGACGACGACACCACCGCGAGGGACTTCCTTGCGAAGGAGATCTACCGACTGATGGTGACCGTTGGCGCGGGGTCCATGCCGACCGACCTGATGGACGTGACGTTCAGCGATCAGCCGTCGGACGGGACGGCCGTCGTGGTCGACGGAGCCACGCTTCCGGAGGGAGGGTTCGTAGCGATACACGACGGGACGGTGCTCGCGGCGGCGGATCCGGTCGGAAGCCTCCGTGGCGTCTCGGCGGCTCTCGAAGCGGGTCGTCACGGCCGGGTAGAGATCGCCCTCGATGAGCCGCTCTCGGCGACCCAGCGCCTGTGGGCGATGCTCTATCGCGACACGAACGGAACACGGGAGTTCGACGTCGAATCCACTGGAGGGGAGGAGGACGGCCCGTATACGGTTGCTGATTCCCCGGTGATGGCCGACGCCTGCATCACCGTCGTGTAGTCCGTGTCGTCGGTCGAACGTGGTACGTAGCAGGTAGCCGATCGACACGACCCGTGGGCCGAACGCTCGGTGCGAACCGGCGTTCTGTGTCCCGTTGTCGTCCGAACCGGTGCGCCGAAACGCGCTTCAGTCGTCGAAAACGACGGGCGGGTCGTCCGCGGAGAGGGGTTCGAGGCCCGTGAGATCGAGTCCCTGATGGACCGGCAGCGTATGGAGGTGCGAGGCGAGGTAGTTCTCGGTCCCGAACCCGTCGGCGTCGCGGATCTCGTATGGGAGCGGCGGCCACGGTTTCGCCGTCTCCGCGAGCGGGCCCAGTTCGTCGGGCTCCTCGACGATAACGGGGAAGTACTGCGGACAGGCACCCTCCGACAGGGAATCGAAGATCGGCTCGACGTTCGACAGGTCGCGGACCGCCCGATCCCAGGCCCGATAGTTCGCCCGGCGGGCGGCGATCACTCCCATGGGCTCGGTTCGGTCGATCACGCGTAATGCGAGGCGCGACATCGGGACCTTCGTCATCTCGTAGATCTCGCGCGGGTCCTCCTCGAGATCGCTCTTGTGGACGTGTCGGTCCGATTCGGACGCCCCGCTCCCGTTGCGGACCGTCGAGAGCGCCTGCTTGAAGACGGGCTGATCGCTCAGCACCCGGCCGAACGACCGCGCACAGTAGCGCCAATCGGCCTTCGTGTACCCACGGACCGACGCCCGACTCAACGCCCGCTCGTCGAGCGTCTCGTTCGTGACGAACAGCGCCGCCCCGTTGGGGATCGGCAGCATCTTCCTGAGGCTCGTGATTCCGATGTCGCCGAACGTCCCGAGCAACCGGTCGTCGAGCGTGCTCAGCGGGGCGTGGGCGTTGTCATCGATCGTGTACGCACCGTACTCGCGACAGCGCTCGCGGATCGCGTCGATGTCCGCACGTCGCTGCGGTTGACCGAAGTAATGGACGAACATGACCGCGAGCGTCCCCGAATCGAGAACGTCCTCGATCCCGTCGATGTCCGGTCGGAGCTCGCGATCGCAGGTGTAGTAGCGGGGTTCGAGTCCCGCCTCGCGAAACGGCTCGACGATGCCGTAGGGCAGATACGCTGGCAGGACGACGTTGTCCGCGTCGGGGCGCTCTTCGAGCAGCACGTCGATCCCGTCGCGGCACGCGACCTTTCCGTAGCCGTAAAACGAGTAGCGCGCGGCACCGCGGTCCTCGAAGTACGCCCGGACGTTCCCGGCCCGACGACGGCTGAACACGGTCGTCGGGCCGAGTTTCGGGGTTGAACGAGCCATCCGAGGTTATCTGAACGGTAACAGCGACTTGGCGGTGTTGATCGCTTCGGCCTGTGGCGAACGCTTGAGCGCGCCGTGGTACGTCGCCAGGTCGGGCGCGAACTTCGATTTGTACCGGCAGATCCGGCGCTGGTTCGCGCCGACCAGGTCGTAGCGCTCGATGCCCCGCGATTTGGCGTCGGTCATGACGTGCCAGTCGAGCAGATCGTTGACGGGGATCTCCGCGTCGCCCTTCGTCCCGCCCTGCCAGCGATAGACCGTGTCCTTGTGCTCGATGGCGACGATCCCGCCGGCCATCTCCCCCTCCGAGTTCCAGCAGGTGTACGGTTTGACCTGGCCCTCGGGGAACTTCGTGTACAGGCGGGTGATGTAGGCGTCGTCGATGAAGTACGCCATCTCCTGTTCGTCGTGGCGCTCGCGCACCCGCTCGATGATCTCTTTCGCCTCCGAGAGCCCGCCGACCTCGATGTCGTACTCGCTTTCGTCGGTGTTGCGGACGTTCGAGCGCGCGTCGCTCGACAGCGCCATCAGGAGGTCGTCCTCATCGGGCGTCAGGTCCGTCACGTAGGTGTAGTACGGCTCGACCGCGTAGCCCTTCTCCTTGTACGGCCGGAGGTCCTGATACCGGTCGACCGTCCGGATATGCGTCAGGTCCGGGTCGAGGTTCTCCTCGATCCACTCGTGACAGGCGTAGGCGAAGCGGCGGTTACGCCGCTCTTTCTTGCGCTGTTTGAGCTGATGGGCGTCGAGCAGCGCCGCCCCGAGGTAGTAGACCTCCGTGTGCGAGGGCGGCGAGAGAACCATCGTAAAGGGTCCTTTTTCCTGTTCGAACACGGGGAGGATCCCGATCGCCTGCTGGCCCTTGTACGCGACTAGGGGGTGAAGCGTCGAGTCCGTGTGATCGGCGAGCAGGCTGATCCCCTCAGCCTGGTGGAAGGGGCCGGCGGCCTCCGCCCGGTTCACGTAGCTGTCCCACTGTTCGAGTTCCTCGTCGTCGGCGCGTCGTACTATGATGCTCATTCGTTCCCTTCGAGATAGCCGAGTGCGGATAACCGGTCTTCGATCTCCTCGTCGTCCGTCTCCTGTGTCCCACCGTCGAGCCGCGGGTACTCATATTCTTCGGTTGGTTCGGTAGCGGAAAGAACGTCCCCGTCCATCCGATCGCTGCGCTCGACGCCGAGTAGCGAACAGATCGTCGGCGCGACGTCGAACAGGTGTGCCCCCGAGAGGTCGGCGTCGGTGTCGACGCCCTCGCCGCTGATTGCGATCATCCCGTGGAGCTTGTGGTTGTACGGTTCGGTCGGCGGCCCGAAGACCTCGCCCTTGAAGTCCGCCGAGAGGAACTGCTCGAACTCGTCCGGGACCATCACGACGTCGACCCCCTTATCGGCATACGGCCCCCAGAAGTACTCCTCGCGGGGACCGACGGTCTCGAACATCGGGTCACCGTCGGGCGTCTCGACCCCCGACAGCACGTCGATGAGCTCCTCGCGGACCGACTCGTACTCGCTCTCGGGGACGATCCCCTCGGGCTCGCGGTCCTCGACGTTCATCCGGAGGCCGAGTTCGATCCGCGAGCGCATGTAGGCGGTCGATTCCGCGAAGTCCACCTGTTCGTTGCCCGCCCGTCGGGCATCGGCGGGGACGATCCGTTTGACGAGCCCTTCGAGCCCGACGGCCCGAAGCGCCTTGCCGGCGCGTGCGGGCGTGATGCCGACCTGTGCGGCCGCGCCGACCGCCCGGCCCGCGATCCCCGGTGAGGGTGTTTCGGCCTCCTTTCCCTCCCTGAGCTGGCTGTTCAGCATCGGGAGCCACGCGGGCATCCCCGAGCCGCCGGTCGCCGTTTGAACGTAGCCCTCCTCGTCGAGGAACTCGTTGACGCGGAGTTCGTACTTCTCGTAGGGACCCATCCCGTGGTCGCTCGCGACGACGACGGTGTCGGGATCGCAGCTCTCGAGCAGGTCGCCGATCTCCTGGTCGACCGCCCGGTAGATCGCCTCGACGTAGTCCTCGCGACCGGGGTGTTCGTGAAAGACGCTGTCGGTTCCCTGGAACTCGACGAAGCCGAACTCGGGGTCGTGTTCCTCGGCGAGGTGGCGGAAGGCGGCCCCGCGCATGCGTATCAGATCGACGTACTCGCCGGGCTGCTCGCGATCGGGATCGGGATACACGCGATACTCGCCGAGCGCCTCCCGAAGCTCCTCCAAGGTCCCTTCGGGATGACACTGCGGGTCCTCCGGCGCGGTGTAGCCGGGCACGATCGCGCCGCGTATCTCCGGCGGCGGAGCGGTGACGGGGACGTTGACGACGACGCTCGTCATGTCGTGGTGGGTGAACAGGTCCCAGAGGGCGGCCTCGCGGACGTGGGTCGCGTTGACGACGTCCCAGTCGTATCCCTCGTAATCGAGAAAACCGAAGACGCCGTGTTTACCCGGATTAACGCCGGTGTACATCGAGGGCCATGCGCTGGCGGTCCATGGGGGGATCTGGGATTCGAGCGGGCCGCTTGCACCTTCGTCGATGATCGATTCGAGGTTCGGTAGTGCGCCCTTTTCGAACAGCGGTTCGAGCACCGGATCGCAGGCGGAGTCGATCCCGATCAACAGCGTGTCCAGTCGGGTGTCGCTCACTGTTCGCCCCCGTGAGTGACCGGTTCGAATCGAGTCAGTTGATCGGTGTCGGCCCGTACGCCGGCGAGTGTCTGTGTCGTTGGCATCGTCAGGATCGTTAATAGCGTGTAGAGTTCGACCACGTTGTTCTGTCCATCGAGGTGGGCCCGATAGCACGCGCGTACGTCCTCGAAGTCGATGAAATCGAGGCCCTCGATCACGTCCGCATGCGATTCGATCGCCCGCCAGTAGAAGTCGTCGGTCCGGATCAGCTCGGCGTCGTTCACCCACGAACCGCTGCTGAGATACGGCTGCGGGGGCGTTTCGTTCCCGATGTGTTTTCGCCAGAGTGCCTTCAGTTTCCGCCCGACGAAATCGACCGGGAACGAGTGGCCGAGACCGATCCCGGCGTCGGCGTGCGCGATTCCGGCGAGGCGTGGACTGAGGCGCTCGACCGCCTCGTTGATGACGTTGCGCCGCAGGCGATAGCGTATCGGCATCCGGAGCGAGAGGTCGATCAGGCGATTGTCGAGAAACGGCGTTCGGTACGGCAGCATATCCCGGAGGCTATTCCGAAAGATGATGTCGTCGTCGTTGGTCAGCGGGTAGTAGCCGCTGCAGTACACGAGGTCCTCGATCGTCGCGTAGCGCACACCGTGGTGGACGATCTCGCCGTCCTCCCGGTAGATGTTCTCCTCGAGCGTCGAGCGCAGATCGTTCGGAACGGGGAGGTTGTCGTCGCTCGGGGCGATCTCACACAGCCAGTCGATGAACTCGGGGATCGTCTCGATCTTCGTCTCGACCGGGATCGAGAGGTTGCCGAGCGAGCCCAGATCGTAGGTCGGCGACGGGATCACGTGGCCCTTGAACAGGGTGTCGGCGTACATCCCCGAGAGCAGAACATCGACACGGTCGGTGATCTCCTCCTCGAAGCCCGTCGCATAGCCCTGCGTGAACCAGCCGTTGAAGTTGTTGAACCGCCGGTTTCTTCCGAGTGCCTCCTCCTGGTAATCCTGCTCGCGCCGAAGGAAGACGAACTCGTTGCCCGACTCGATCGCGACGCGCTCGGCGGTGCGGGCCTCACGGCTCATCCAGCCGGCCATGTGAAAACACGTGACGCCGGGTCCGAGCGCGGCGAGGTTGAGCCGCGAGTCGCTCCCGCCCGAGAGCAACACGCCGTACTCGAGGTCGTCACGCCGCCACTCCCCGATGAGCTCCGAGAAACGTTCGGTGAACTCCTCGACGAACGCCTCGAACGGTGCCTCGTGCGGCCGGTATCGCGGCCGCCAGTAACACTCCTCCTCGATCGAGCCGTCCGACTCGATCGTCGTGATCGTGCCCGGTTGGAGCTCCTCGATACCGGTCAGGGGGGTCTTGACGCCGAAGGGGCGCCGGTAGACGAGGTATTCGTGGAGGTAGCCGAGGTCGAACTCGGTCTCGACGGCGGGGTGGTCCGCGATCGCGTCGATCTCCGTCGCGAAGACGACGCCGTCGCCCGGCGTCGCGTAGTAGATCGGGATGGACCCGAGCCGGTCGGTGAACACCGATACCGAGCCCGTGTCCCGATCGTGAATGACGCCGGCGTAGTTGCCGTTGAGTCCGTGGACGAACTCACGGCCGTGGTCTGCGTACAGCTCCGCACAGTACTGGGCGCTGTCCTGGTGCTTCGGTCGAGGGGTGTGACCTCTCGACCCGCCGAGAGGGCCGTCGTCGAACCCGTAGACCTCGCCGAGCAGCCACAGCTCGGTCGTCGGTCCGATCTCGACGGGTTGGTCACCCGACAGCAACGAGTGAGTGCTGAGTTGCATCGAGATGGGGTCGCCCTGTCGCTGGGAAGATACCCCGCGCTCCGGAGTCGTCGTCCGTGGTGTCGGTAGCTCGTGGCCGACGGCTCCTCGAAGCCCGACCATCCGCTCAGCCACCTCCTGCTGACCGACCATAGTCGCCACTGCATGGGGAGAGGGATTCAATCCTGCGATTGTAAACCGGTACCGCCACTAGTTGTCTACTCGGTTCCATATTGTTTTTCTTTGAGTATCGAATGTTATTATAGTGGCTATAATTATTCTCATAGTATATACATTGTCGGATAAAACAGGGTGAGGAACCGCCGTTCGAGGACGTCAGTGACTGAAACCGGACCACCGTCGGACGCGACTTTCGAAATCCTTTTTGGGGCGCTCGTCGTCGCTTCGGACAGGCCGCCTTAGCTCAGACTGGGAGAGCACTCGACTGAAGATCGAGCTGTCCCCGGTTCAAATCCGGGAGGCGGCATCCGATTCTACGCGCTTTTCGTTCGAGATCACTGCACACTCGCCTGGCAGCCGGGTCCCACCGTTTCCGCGAACACAGCGACCGAGCTGCCATGCGAGACGCGGTTTCCTCCCCGGATCCTCACAGAACTGTCCCTCCTAAGCGTGTTTTCCGGTAGGAGAGCGACCATACCCATCGAGGACGGGCGTAGATTTATCCCGCGGTAACCCGAGTCGCACCCTACATGCCACGCGATTACGATCGCTCCTCGATCCCCTCCGTCTATAACCTCCAGACGATCACCCCGTACCGGTCGGAACCGGGCTTCGAGCAGGTGGTGTTTCGGGGGATCGACCAGATGATCGGCTTTTCCCGGATCGGACCGGAAAAGCCGGACGGCGAACCCCACACGCATCCCTACGAGCAGTCGAATATGCTCGTTGAGGGACGCCTCGACTTCCTCGTCGACGGCGAACGGATCGAATTCGAACCGTACGATGCGCTGACGATCCCACCCGAGGTCCCACACACCTCGCGCGCCGTCGAGGGCGAAACGGCGACGTTGTTGGCGTTCTGGCCGCTTCGCGAGGACCGACTCGACGGAACCGAGTACCAGCAGGAGTTCCCCGAGCCGTAATCGCGCCGCGGGCACGTTGCACCGATCGGACCTCGCCTTCCGAGATGCCGCTGGAGAATACGAACCAAGCCACGGCGATCCCTCGTATCCCGTTCGCACGACGCTGCTATCCAGCCGTCAGAGGCCCCACAAGATATTTATTTATAAGTAGATATTATGATCTATGATATGTAGACTGATATATTTATAGCGTATTCATAAGTAAAACATGTCAATAGTACCGACAGATATTATATCCAATCTCACCAACACTCAAACCAGCAAACCGGCCGATGGGAAGCGAAGACCCATTCCTATAATTTATACAACACTTTTATTCCTTATCCTTACTAGTTTAAATGACTAGATTTAATATCTATAATCTTCGAATAAATTCATAGTGGTGGGTGTCAATGGTGAGATCGTGATGTCCGACGACACCATCAAAACGTACCTGGCGAATCACCCCCGAATGACCGGCGTCCTGTTCACCATGCTGCTGCTGCTCACGCAGGCGGGGAACGCGGCAGCGGGCAGCAACCTAACGGTCGCCGGCCCCTAATTCAAAACAATCTTGTGAGATACTATCGCTCCAGTATAAATTACTGTTATATCTGATTGGAAGATTCTCCAAATCTAAAAATGAGGTTAGCTGCGATTCAGTCAGTTCGAACGTAGCAATTGAGCCTGAATTAAGATAGTACTCTTCGTTGTCCTCTATCCTTGGGAAAATCAGACTCCCCATACCTTCCATTGATGTGACGTAGGCCACTATTTCTACGACAAATTCTTCTGATTCTTCGCTTACAAAACAGACTGTTGGCGTTCCAGTTTCACTCTGCACAACGGTCATTCCCCCGTTCCCGACGACGATATACTGCTCGCCCATGACGTCCTCGTCCTTCGCGACTTCGAGGGCCGCCCGTAGGGGGAAACCGTTGTTCAACAGTCGGGCCAGCGCCGAGCCGATCTTCACCGCGCCGGCGTTGATCACGTCGGTCAGGGTGACGATCCCGCCGATCGCGCCGCCGTCGATCAGGGCCATCCCTTGATCGTACGAACGACAGCCGTTGAGGAGGAAGGCGTCGACGCCGATCCCGTCGAGTTCCGTCGCGTCGAGACGTCCGTCCACACACTCGAACCCGTCGGGTTCGATGTGGCCGATGTAGTGTAGGAAGTCGAGGTCGCGTTCGAGCACCGAGCGCAGCTCCGCACGCGTGAGGTTTCGATGGGCGGTCACGTCGAAGGGAAGCTCCTCACGCGAGCCGTAGACGTCGTCGACCAGATCCCGCTCCTCGTCCATCTCGGTGTCGTTACAGACGACGCCGATAGAGATGTCGCCTGCCGACTGCTCGCGCGCGAGTCGGTTCCTGTAGGCCTGCGGCGTGGCCTTGCTCGCCCCCATGGGCGTCTCGCTACCGACCCATATCTGCTCGATCGAGCCCGTCCGGGCGGGTTCGACGAACGACTCCGCCTGGGCGGGCGCGGCGGCCGCGGCCTCGCGCGTGCTACGCGTGAACGAGTTTCTGAGAAAGCCCTCGATAGCGGTCGATCCGCGCTCCGTCGTCGCGCCCGCACCCGTGTTCGGGGTTCTGACTACCGCCAGGTCGTTGACCAGAAACGGGAGCATCTCGATGCTCTCGGGCGTCGCTGCGACGTGCGAGGTGAGTTTCCACTCGGGGAGGTGAGCCTCGATCGTCGAGTAGGGGACCGAGAGATACGCCTCCAGCCGGGCGGTGATCGACTGCCCGTACAGCGCCTCGAAATCGAGGTCGACGTGGTGCTCTATCTGCTGGCGTTCGTGGAGGTCGATGGGATAGAGCCCTTCCGTCCGGGTGATGCAGTCGAGGAAGAATGACTGTTTCAACACCTGTTCGACCGACCGTTCGAATCGTTCGTCGCTTCCGAGCGAATGGGAGTAACCCGAATCGGCGCGGATTTCGGGCTCGTCGGCGGGCTCGACGCTCGCGCCGAGGTAGTACGCGAGCGGTGCCACGACGTAGGCGTGACGGAGCGTCGGCGGTATCCCGATCGTGATACCCGTCTCCGGCGGCGACAGTCCGTCGGGGATCGAAAGCACCGACCCTCGTTCGATCGTCGGCGGATGGCCGCGAAGCGTCGGATAGGAACGCTCGGGGCTCGTCGTCTTCAGCGCCGAGCCGAACGTCGATATCGCTTTCATCAGGTCCTCGGGCTCGTCGGTCGTCGTGACGGTCGCCGCCGGTCGGTCGTGTTTCGATCGTGCGCCGACCGCGACGGCCGTCGGATCGGGGAAATCGAGCCGCATTCCGGCGACATCGGTGGTGATCTCGAATGCGCTCTCCGCACGGAGATACAGCTTCATCGGGGCGCACAGCTCGATGCTGTACGTTCCTGACGGGAACGACCTGTGGGTGAACTGACCCGGTTCGGCGAGCATTCGACCCGCTTCGTCCCTGATGTACGTCGCGATCACCGTCGGGAGGGTGATCGAGCCGGTCTCGACCGAGACGGCACTGTCGACCGGGAAACGAAACGACTCCGTTCCGATCCGAGCGGGGGGAGTCGTTCCCGCGAGGGAAAGCGAGTAGCGCCGGCGTTCGACGGTGTCGATGATATCGAGAGTCTCGTCGTCGTACTCGAACTGTATCGTCACCGGCTCGGCCGTCTTTCCTTCGGGAACCGATGGAGCCATAGCGTCACCTTATGATAGCATCGATATCCGACAAAAAACTATCGACCCGCTTGTTTATCAGGGATGACATCTGAGCCGCGGTTTCCGGCCCGATACGACCGGATTCGATTGCGGATCGAGCGGGCGCAACGTTTATGTTTTAATCCATTGAAAAGACGGACGGAGAATGGGACGAGAGCAGAGACCCGGGAACGCGGACTACGAGGAGACGACGGCTCTCGTACAGAAGCTCGACGCGCTCAAGCAGCGCGGGTCGAACCTCCTCGTCGTCGGTTCGCGAATGCCCGACGCCCACGAGACGGCCTGCCGACAGTTCCTCGGCGAAACCACGACGGAAGCCCGGCGACGACTGTTCGTCCTCGCGGACACCGCTCGATCGAGTTCGGACCGTCCGTCGCTCGCCACCGCCGACCCCGACCGCCACGCGGTCGTTCGCTACGACACGGCCGCCCGGAGTGCCGCAGTGACGGCGACGAACCTCGCGACGACGCCGGACGCCGCCCCGCCCACCGAGCGGGCAACCGAGAACGAGCTGGGCCGGTTGGGGACCGCCATCTCGGAGGTGGTCGCCGAGTTCGAGGCAACCAGCGGCGGGCTCTCGGCCGCGGAACTGCGCCTCTGTTTCGACTCGCTTACACCCCTGATATCGGAGCACGATCCCGAGACGGTCTTTCGGTTCCTCCACCTCCTCACCCACCGCGTGCGGGGCGTTGGCGGGATGGGACACTACCACCTCACGGCCGACCGCTCGAACCGGACGGTCGCGCTGCTCGAACCGTTGTTCGACGCGGTGATCGAACTCTGTTTTCGCGACGGTGAGCTCTACCAGCGCTGGTATCTGCACGACGGCGGACTGACGACCGGTTGGCTTCAGCTGTAGGCGTCCCCGTAAATCCCGTCGGCCGGACACTGCGAGTGCTGACAGCCGACAAGACTCGCGTTGCGTTCATCGACCGGAAAACGAGGCCGCCACCGCTGCGCGTACCGAACAGCCACCAGCGGGAGCCGTCGTTCAGACCCGCCGGTCCCCACTCCGGACGTCGTACTCCTCGCCGGTGAGGAGGTACGCCAGGTCCTCGACGACCACGTACAGCTCCGGTAGAAGTCGCACGACGATCCACGCGATCGCGAGCAAAGCGATCACCGCGAGCCCCTGCGAGAGGACCCGGTCGGCGACGAAAAACGAGACGCGAACGGGGTCGTCGAGTCCGAAGGCCCACATCACCGGATCGACGAGGAACCCCTGGGCGAACAGCTGGTGGCCCGTGGAGTAGGCGATGAAGACGTTGCGCGCGATGTTGAGCACCCAGATGATCGAGACTGCGACCGCGAGGGCACCGAGTCGGCGTGTGAGCGGCGCCCGAACCGCCGCGATCAACCCGCCGAAGATCGCGATGCTCCCGATTCCGGTGCAGGCGAAGATGATCCGCGTCGAGTACTGCTGACCCGACGGGAGAGTGAAGGCGAAGGTGTTCCGCAGGCCGGCCGCGTCGGTCTCGAAGGCGGGCGTCGAACCCAGTAGTCCGAGTCCGGCATGGGTTTGGGCCGCGACGATCTCGATCAGCGTGTCGTGAAACACGGGAATCGCGCCGAACGGGAGGTAGATCAGTCCCATGACGCCCACCGCACGCGAGAGGACGAGCAGGGAGTCCCGTCCCCGAAGGAGTCGGCCGGCGACGTACACACAGGCGGGAACGGCGACCACAGCCAGAACCGTCTGAACGATGCTGCGGTGCTCGAAGGCGAAGTACGGGACCATCAACAACCAGAAGAGCCCGAACAGCGCCCACGCACCGGCAATGATCCGGCGCGCGGTGACCCTGTCGCGCCAGTCGGCGGCGATCCCGACGAGGAAGAGCCCGATGACCACCCACCCCATGGCGTCGGTGATCGGTGTCAGGTCGGGAAGCATACCCGGACGAACGGGTTCATTTCTAATATATTTGTCGGGTTATGGTATGAAAATAGCAGCGCCAGCGGTGGGCGATCGGAGTTAAAAAAAACGAGGTGTCAGCGGGACCGGACGGGCGTCCGGTTAGTTCTCAGCGATCAGGCGCGGTTCCGGAACGCGATGCCGGCCGCTGCCAGCAGCGCGATCAGGGCGACCGCGATCCCGAAGCCAGGCTGGTCCTCGGTGTCGTCATCGTCACTACCATCGTCACCGTCGTCGGATGTGTCGTCGCCATGGTCGGACTTGTCCTCGTCGTCGGATGTGTCGTCACCATGGTCGGACTTGTCACCGTCGTCGGACTTGTCCTCGTCGTCGTGAGACTCGACGAACACACCAGTGACACTGTCGGTAGCGTTACTGTTGGGGTCCTCGATCTCGACGTCGAGTTCCTCACCGGCTTCGTGATCGCTCACGTTGAAGTCGGCTTCGATGGTGCCGTCGTCCTGGACCTGAACGGTCTGGTTCAGGGTTTCGGACTCGTTCAGATCGAGTCGAACATCGACGTCCGAACCGGGCGCGATGTTCGTTTCACCGGAGACCGTGCTGTTCTCGTCGAGTTCGACCTGCAGGCGATCGTCGTCGTCGAGGTCACCGGTGACCGCGACGGATCGCTCGTCCACACTGAAGCTCGTGGTACACTCGACGTCCTCGTCGACGTAGTCGAAGTCCTCAGTGGTGGTGAACGTCACGTCGTACTCCTCACCCGCTTCGACGACGCCCTCAGTGTCGAGGACGAAGAACAGTCGGTCGTTCTCGGGATCCTCGACGATTTCGACGTCACTACCGTTGAGTTCGGTGGGTGCCTCGTAGGTGTCAGGGTTGGTCTGCACCATCTCGAGGGTGATCTCCTCGCCGAAGTCACCCTCGTCGAGGAGGCCGAAGACGCCAGACGCATCGACGCCCACGACGACGTAGTCGCCTTCAGCGACGTCGTCACCCTGGGTCGTCGCGTTCTCTAGGTCCTCGACGTCGGTTTCGTTGTCGAGGTCAGCGTCGCCGGGAGCGACGCCGACCGTCGCGTTACCGATCGAACCGTCGCTCAGTTCGAGGGTAGCGGAGTCGGCCTGTTCGAGGTCCTCGACGTCAACACGGTCGCTGTCTTCGACGGTCCGGACGTCGATGCTGTCACCGTCCTCGTTCACGTAGAGGTCGACGGTGTACGTCCCCGTGTTGAGGCGAGTATCGGCCGTGATAGTTCGCTCATCCAGGACAGTGACGGACGCGTTCTCGCTGTCCGTAGAGAAGGTGTCAGCGCCGTCCTGACCGGCGTTGTAGGTGTTGAACGAGACGTTCACCTCGTCCTCACCGCCGGAGTCGATGTGAAGGTCGGCCCAGTAATCGACGTTCTCGTCCTCTATGACGAGGACCGCCTCATCGGCGTTCTCCATGTCGATGGTGAACTCGACGACGTCACCGGCTTCCTCGTCGTAGTCCGAGGAGTCCAGTGCCGAATCGGTGGCGTTCTCGTCAGTGTCGTTGCTGTCGTCAGTGTCGTTGCTGTCGTCAGTGTCGTTGCTGTCGT
>NZ_RDQG01000004.1 GCF_003697815.1 Halalkalicoccus subterraneus
GTTACGGAGCTATTCGCCACGGGTCTGAACCCGTGCGACTAGCATGGCTAAATCGGACTCCAATAGCAATGGCCTCCGGCAGGATCAACCGGAATGGTCCTGAGCGAATGCTCAGGGTTAGGCGGGTACACAAAGTTGTGTACACATTGCATGGTCCGTAGTTCGGCGACCACTCCGAAACCGATCGGGTGTCACCGAACTACCAGGGCTAACATCAGATCCCATCTGTACGGCGGACCGCAGGGGTGGAATCCTCATTTCCTTCGGACCTGATTGTTGACTTCGATGGGTCATAAACCCTTCGAAGCTCGTTTGGAGAGAGGAACCAATCCTCGCTCCGACAGGCCCGCGACTGTAGGACGCTGTGAACGTCCTACGATCACTGTGTCTCTTTCTCCGCATCACAACCGAATGCCCTTAACCACTTAAGGGCGTCGAATCGTGGTCGGCGCCGGAATCGATCACCGGCGTCGACTTCGCGGTGTTTACTCCGAATGCCCTCAATCATATAAGGGCATCGGACTCCACTGGCATTGGAACGCAACGCCAGCGGGGGATCACCCCGAGATCGCCCGGGGCGTCCTTCGCATTTCTTCGAATGGCAGGTGAACATATAAGGCCGTCGTTCGAACGGCGCCTCGTCTTGCGATACCATGAACCTGAGTACCATGTTCGACTGGCTGGAAGAGGGACTGTCGAGGGACTGTTTCGAAGGGTGTTGCACGGATGGAGGTCGGCAGGTCATTCCGTAGCTCTTCGACCATCGGTCGAGCCGAGTGGTGTCCGTGCGTTCGTACGTGCGTCCGCGAAGTATATTGTTATAACGAAGTCGCGGCTATCTGCTGGTAAATCCCTCCCCTGTAATCGTGGGTTTACTCTTCGATGTGCTCGATACCCTGTTTCGAGACGTTCGCCTCGGTAATGTCGTCGGGCATCCAGCCGGGACTGTCGTCGGGAGCCGTCTGTTCCCACGCCCAACCCTCGTAGATGTGGACCTTGTCGGTCCCCTTCTCGCGGAGTTGGAGGGTCGTTCGTGTTGCGTCGTCCTCGCTGGACGCAGGCTCGAGCCGACGGGCGGCTTTCAGTGCGGCCTGCCGGGGGGTGTTACCCGAGAACACGCTCGATTCGTCGCCACTGTCTTCGCGCAAGGCGAAGTTCCGTTTTCCGTCTTCGCGGACCATGATAATGCTCCGTGTCAGACGAACACATCCGTCATAATAAACATACCCCTCGAATCGAATGCCTGCGGCCGGATGACTTATATATCCGATTCACTCAGAATCGGAATATAGTGGGGATGACCCATGTTTTCGAGGAGAAAACACTTATGTAGGCCGTGGGCTGAAGTTCGGTAGAGTACCTCGATGGTACGAAAAAAGAAACTGAGCCCGAGTGGCGCGAAGGACGATCAGGGCCAGTACCACAACGTACATCTCAATCTCCACGAGGACGAGCTGGCCGTCGCCGGTATGGACATCGGCGACGAGGTATTCGTCCGAGTTCGGGAAGACAAGATCATCATCCAGAAGGCCAACAAAGACGAGGTCGAACACGATTTCTAACGGCCGTCCTGTCTCGAATGTCGCTTTACTCCCTCCTCCGACCCCTGTTGTTCCGACTACCGGCGGAAACTGCCCATACGACGATCACGACGCTGCTCGCCGGCGCGCAGCGAACGCCGGCAACGGCACTCACCCGCAGGCACTATCAGATCGACGACCCGCGGCTGTCTATGTCCCTGTTCGGTCAGTACTTCCCGAATCCGGTGGGAGTCGCAGCCGGCTTCGATAAAAACGGCGAGTTCCCTCTCGCGCTCGAAGCGCTCGGCTTCGGTCACCTCGAAATCGGTGGCGTGACCGCCGACCCACAGGCTGGCAACCCGACACCGAGGATGTTTCGCCTCCCCGAGGACGACGCCATCGTGAACCGAATGGGTTTCAACAACGACGGGGCCGACCGTGTGGGAGCACGGCTCGGTCGAGCGAACCGCCCCGAGATCCCGATAGGGGTGAACATCGGCAAGTCGAAGGCGACACCGCCCGAGTGCGCCCCAGAGGACTACCGCTATACGTATCGACGACTCGCCGAACACGGCGATTTCTTCGTCGTCAACGTCTCGAGCCCGAACACTCCCGGACTGCGGGATCTCCAGGGAAAGGACCACCTCCAAGGAATCCTTACGACACTTCGGGACGCCGGTGCGAGCCCCCTACTGGTCAAGCTCTCGCCGGACCTCACTAAGCGGGCGATCGAGGACATCATCGGCGTCGTCACTGACCTCGATCTCGACGGTATCGTCGCGACCAACACATCAACGGAGCGGCCCAAGGGGCTCCGCGGAAAACACCGTAGGGAGACGGGCGGCCTTTCAGGTCGTCCGATCGAACCCCGATCGACTGACGTGATCCGCTTTATCGCCGAGCGAACCGACGTTCCGATCGTCGGCGTCGGCGGCGTCTTCACCGCCGAGGACGCCTACCGCAAGGTCCGCGCGGGCGCGAGCCTCGTGCAACTGTACACGGGCCTGATCTATCGGGGCCCCTCGATCGCCCGCGAAATCAACGGGGAACTACTCGCGCTGCTCGAACGCGACGGGTTCGACTCGGTAGAGGACGCAGTCGGCGCGGACCTCGAATAGCTCGAAAAGGGTCAGACGCAGTCGGGATCGAGCTCGATGTCGAGATTCGCGAGCAGTTCCTTTGCCTCCTCGCGCTTCTCCTGATGGTCGGCGAGGAACTCCCTCATCAACACGGCGGCCTGTTCCTTGCAGTCGCCACAGAGTCGCTCGCCGCCGACGCACTCGTCGTAGACCTCCTTTGCGAACTCGTCGTCGGCGGCCGCGAGCAGGTAGGCGTACAGCTCGTAGACGGGACACTCGTCGGCCTTGCCGCCGAGTTCGCGCTGTTTTTCGGCGGTTTCGCGCCCGCCCGTGGTCGCGGATTTGACCTTCTCGTAACCCGTTTCGGGGTCGTCGAGGAGGCTGATATGGCTCGCGGGGATCGACGAGGACATCTTTCCGCCAGTGAGGCCGGTCATGAACCGATGGTAGATCGAGGAAGGCGCCCGGAACCCGTAGCCGCCGTGGTCGAGCTCGACCTCGCGGGCGAGCTCTTCGGCCTCTCCGGATGCGAGTTCGAACGTGTCGATATGGGCCTCGTAGACGCGTTTCTCGCCCTCGACGGCCTCGATCAGCGCCTCGAAGGCATCGGTTGTCGCGTTGCGGTCGAGAAATCGGACCCGCGGGCGGAGTGGCTCCTTGCTCGCAGCGCGGAGCTTCTCGACCGTCGAATCGATAACGGCAGGGTCGTAGACGTCGGCGAGCGTGTCGTGCTCGGCGAGCCAGTCGGCCGCCTCGATGCAGCGCGGGCGGTCGGGGTCCTCGGCGAACTCCCCGCGCCCCTCATAGGCGCACGCGAGCACCGTCCGTTCATCGGGATCGGCCTCGAAGCTCGCGTAGGCCTCGGTGACGCCGAAGTACCGGGTCCGAGCGGCCAGATCGCGCGCAAGCCGGACGTGGGGGTCCTGGTCGGGCCCGACGGGAATGACGGTGGGTTTTGGCTCCTCGAGCTGCGGGTAGAGGATGTCGGCCATCTGGGTGACGACCGACTGCATGTGCGAAATCGAGGTTTCGCCCTCGAAACCGTAGATCGCCGCCATCTCCGAGAAGTTGACCTCGCTGCCGAGTTCGAATGCCAGGTCCTGGAGCTCGCGGTTATCGGACTGGCGGTAGAGCGTCCCGTCCTGGGGGTCGAACCCGAGCGCGAGCAGGCTGAGGAGGTAGTCGCGTGCGTGTTCGTCGATCTCCTCCCACGAGAGCCCGCGCGCGGAGTGGGCTTCGAGGTCGGCGATCAGCCCGTACGTATCGCCGCCCTGCTGCTGGTGCCAGATCAGCTCGTCGAAGACGAGCTTGTGACCGACGTGGGGATCGCCAGTCGGCATGAACCCCGAGAGTGCGGCGAAGGGCTCGCCCTCGCGCATCGCGCGAGCCACCGGGTCGTAGTCGCGATGGCCGAAGATCACGCCCCGGCGCATCAGGTAGTGGGGGTCGGACACCTCGGGAAGAATCTCGTCGAACTCCTCGATGCCGAACTGCTCGAAGAGGTTCCGGTAGTCGTCGACCGTCGAAGATCCCCACGGGTCGAGGGCGACGTCGTCGGTGGCGGCTCCCCCGTCCGGCTGTACCTCCTCGGCCTCGTGTGGTGGGTCCTCGCTCATGGTGTGAGTCTGCCGACCGAGATCCAGGTCGGCTCCGTACCGTCGTTCGCGTCCGTCAGCGCAAAAACCATTCGTTTGCGCACCCCGTGAGCCAGCCGCACGTCGAGCGCGAGCTCCCGGGGCGAGCTGACGTGATCGAGGGGAAGCGCCCGAACGAGGGACTCGGAGTGGCCGAGATCGTCGACCGATCCGACGTCCGAGTACACCCGGAAATCCGCCCCGAACTTGAAGCCAGTCTTGGGGACGACACCGCGCTCCCGAAGCGCGGCGTAGACCGCGAGCCGGCGCTCGAAGCGATCACCCTCGACGGCTCGTCCGCGTTCGAGGGGCGTCCCGTCGACCGAAAGCAGCCCCCGCCGATCGAGGAACGCCGCCTCGAGGAGCGACAGCTGAATCGGTCCCCCGTCACTGTCGCGTCCGGCGAGCGGCTGGCCGTAGAACGCCCGCGAGAACAGCTCCTCGGGCGGGTCCCAGACGACCGCGCGGTCCGCGAGCAGGTCGGCCTCCGCCGAGCGCGAGAACTCGGCGGACGACCCCTCGAGATCGGGTCGATCGATCTGGAAGTAGGTCACTTCGCTCTCCTCGTCGACGACCGCGAGCGCTCCTCGGAGGCGAGTAAGGGAAAGCGACTCGCGCTCGCCGGAGACCCGGAGCTCGTAGAGACGGTCGTCGTCCCACGGGCCAGAACCGCGCTCGTAGACGACGAACTGGGCCTCGGCGGGCGGGTCGGGAACCCAGCCCTCGCGCGCAGGCGAGAGGTAAAAGCCACGTTCGCGGAGGTCGGCGTAGACGAGATAACGAACGAAGAACGTCGGGTCCTCGATCCCTTGGACGAACGCCGGGAAATTCATGTCTTCGACGCGGAGATCGCCACGATACAGCAGATGGGCGGCCTCGACGGGGGCGAGCGCGATCTCGTTGCCGTCGAGCGGGCGGCCGTACCCGCGGGAGTCGTAATATCGTTGACGGGCGTCGCCGGCGACGCGGACCACCCCGTCCTCGATCCGTCCCTGCGGTTCGTTCATACACGGGCTGGGAGCGCCTCGCGGAAGGCCTCACCGGTCGCGATCGCACGCGGAGTCGAGACAGCGGGTCCCTCTGGGCGTTTCGAATCGGGGCAGCCCGCAGTCACACTCGCCGACGGCGACCCCGTCGGGGATCACGTAACCGGTCTCGCAGTCGGGGTAGTTCTCACAGCCCGCGAGCAGCCCGCCCCGGCGGATGACTCGCAGCGAGCCGTCACATTCGGGACAGTCCCACTCGCGGTCGAAGCGCTCTTTGACCGCCGAGTCGAGCGATCCACAGCCCCGCGAGAGACAGAGTTCGAAGCGTTCGCCACGCGCGACGGTCATTTTCGGGAGGCCACACTCACAGCGCTCGTCGAGAACGCTCGCGCCGTCGGGCAGTCCGAACCGGTTCTCACAGCCCAGACACGAGACGACCCCGCCCGCACGCACGAGCGCGCGCTCGCAGTCGGGACAGTCCCCGATGGGAATACCCGCCGCGGAGCCGGGGTACTCGCCGAAGCCGTATGCACTTTCGGACTCGACGCGGAGCGTCTTCTCGCCGGCGATCGCAGTGACGGAAAAACCGCCGTTTCGAGTACTGGCGACCGAGTCGGCACGGGTGAGCCACGCGACGGGCTGGTAGCCGTCGGTGTCGTGAACGAGAACGGTGTTGTCCGGTTTGAGCAGGATGACCACTTCGCCGCGGTGGGTCACCTCGTCGGTATGGACGAGACACTCCCCGGCGAGAACCTGCAGAGAATCGGGTGCGGGCATGGAGTGGCTGGTCCGGCCTCCGTATATGAACGTTCGTCCGGATCGCCCGGCGGTCGGCAGGACTAACCCCCGGGGACGAACACGGCACGTATGGACTGCGTACTGTTCGACATGGACGGCGTGATCGTCGACTCGGAGGACTACTGGGTCGAACGCGAGCGAGAGGAGTTGCTGCCGGCGGTCGTCGAGGAGGACGTGCCCGTGAGCGAGATCACCGGGATGAACTACAAGGAGATCTACGAGTATCTCGATTCGAACTACACGACACGAGTGAGCCGCGAGGAGTACATCGACCGGTTCGAGAAACTCGCCGAGGAGATCTACACCGAGCACGCCGAACTCATGCCGGGCTTTCGGGACCTGCTCGCGGCGCTTCACGTCCGCGGGGTCCGGACCGCCATCGTCTCCTCGTCGCCGCCCGACTGGATCGAAACGGTTAGCGAGCGCTTCGACCTCGAAGGGTTCGACGGGATACTCAGCGCCGAGGACATCGACGGGCCGGGGAAACCGGAGCCGACGATCTACGAGCACGCCGCCGCGAAGTTGGGCGTCGAGCCCGCCGACTGCGTGGTCGTCGAGGATTCGGAACATGGCGTCGAGTCGGCCGCGGCGGCGGGCGCCTACACGGTCGCCTACGAGACGCCGACCAACGCCGAGCACGACCACTCCGCGGCCGACGAGAGCGTTTCGAGTCCCGAGGAGTTGCGCGAGCGACTACTCGCCCTCTGTGACGCGGACTGACCGGCTCTCGACGACGGACGCGAGTGGCAGGTCGGGGAAGACGACCTCGACGGTGTAGGTGAGTTCCTCGGCGTTCCCGCCGAAAACGCCGACTGGAACGGTCGTCGAACCGAGGAAGGTCTCGGTGTCGGTCATTTCGACGTCGTTCACGGTGACGCGAACCGCGGCGTTCGCCCCGCCCGCGGTGGATTCGACGGTCACCTCGCAGATCTCGTTTTCGCCGTGAGCGATCTCCTCGGGGAACACGCCCCAGTCGATGGCGACGGCCGGAAGGGATCCGGCGTTTTCGAGGACCCGCTCGGCAACGCTTTCGGTGAGGCCCGCGTCGACCAACCCCTCGACGCCCGCCGCTCGCATGTCGTCCGGCGAGGTGATCCCCTCGCTCGCGAGCTTGCTCGCCCGGCCGGGGCCGACCCCCGAGATCGCGGTTAGTCCCACCGCGTCGTCACTGACGCCGTACTCGACACGGCCCTCGATCCGGCTCACGAGGGTGCTCGTGCGGGCGTCGGCGAAGCGATCACAGAACGCCTGGAAGGCTGCGAGCAGTCTGAGGGCGTTCTGTCGGATCACCCACGCGTCCCCCGAGAGCTCCGAGGGCGTCGTCCCGGTCATCGCCCCCCGAAGGATCGCGAGTACCTTCCGCTCGCCGGCATCGAGATCGCTTCCGCGTCCGGAGAGCGCCGCGTTGATCGCGTCGCGCTCGGATTGGCGGGCGCTGACGCTGTCGAACTCGCTGGCCTTCGAGACGGTTTCGAGGATCGCGTCCTCGGTGATCTCCTCGCGGGTCGCCAGATCGTGAAACCGGGCGGCCGTCGAGAGACGGAGGTAGTACTTCGAGGCGAGCACGCCCAGCGGGGTGGTCCCGACCGAGAGGTCCTCGCCCACCTCGACGAACCCGCGCTCGACCAACGAGTCGAGGGTGTCACGCACGCGCTCACGAAGCGTTTCGAACCCGTATTCGGCGGGTTTGCTCCGCGCGCGTACGTAGTAGAACGTCGTTTCGAGCCAGTCCATCACGTCCTCCAGATCGCGGATCGTCCCCATCGCGACCTCGGCGTTCAGATGGGCGTCGATGTCCTCGGCGAGGCGCGATTCGATCTCCTTTCCCTCCCGCAGGAGGCGACGATACCGGTCGGCCTCCGAGCGGTCGCAGATCACCCAGCCATACCCCACGTCGTCGTAGCCCGGCCGGCCCGCCCGCCCGAGCATCTGTAGGACGTCGAGCGGGCTCATGTCGACGTCGCCTTCGAGGGGATCGTGATACTTCGTATCACGAATGACGACGCACCGCGCGGGCAAGTTCACGCCCCACGCGAGCGTCGAGGTCGAAAACAGGAGGTGGATCTTTCCCTCCTTGAACCACCGCTCGATCAGATCGCGGTCGTTCTTCGAGAGGCCGGCGTGGTGAAACCCGACGCCGTCGAGCGCGGACTGGCGCAGCGTGTTGTTCTCCAACCGTTGGGTCTCGGTGTGGAAATCGTAGTCGCCGCGTGCGCCCATCGGGACGTCGCGCTCGACGAGTTCGTCGCGGGCCTTCTTCGCGGCCTGGACGGTGTCCTGGCGGGAGGCGACGAAGACGAGCGCCTGGCCGTCCTCGCGGACGTGTGGCTCCGCGAGGTCAAGCGCGCGGTAGAGCCGACGGTACTTGTCGGCAAAGGAGTTCTCGCCGTGCGAGTAGGTCTTGACGTCGGCGTGCAGATCGACCGGACGGTACTCCTCGCCGAAAGCGAAGGTCGTCTCGGGGCCGGCGTCGAGCCAGCCGGCGACGTCTTCGATGTTCGGCATCGTCGCCGAGAGCGCGACGATCCGTGGCTCACAGAGCCGTCGGAGCCGGGAGATCGTCACCTCCAGTACCGACCCCCGCCGGTCGGAGTCGAGCAGATGGACCTCGTCGATCACGCAGCAGTCGATGCCGGTGACGAAGTCATACCGGCGAGAGTCGTGTTTTCTCGTCGCCGAATCGGCCTTCTCGGGGGTCATCACGAGGATGTCCGCGCGGCGCGCGCGCCGGGGGTTGAGGTCGCGCTCGCCGGTGACGACGTACACCGAATACCCCAGATCCTCGAAGCGTTCCCACTCGCCTTCCTTCTCGTTGGTAAGCGCGCGCATCGGTGCGATGAAGAGCGCGGTGCCGCCGTCCTTGAGGGTGCGGCAGATGGCGAGTTCCGCGAGGGCGGTCTTTCCCGAGGCCGTTGGCGCGCTCGCGACGACGTTCTCGTCGCTCTCGATCAGCGCCGGGAGCGCCTCGCGTTGCATCGCGTTGAACGACTCGAAGGGGAAAGCATCGGCGAACTCGGGGAGCGCCTCGGCGACCTGCATCTATCGGATACCGAGCGCCACACAGGAAAGGCGTTTCTAGTCGACCGGATACGACCCCCGCAGGTTTTTGCCCCACCGCTCCCCACTAGCGCCAATGAGTCTCTCGCGCAAGCCCGACTGGTTGAAAACCCGCCCGCCCTCCGGCCAGGAGTTCGCCGGGATCAAACGCACCCTGCGCGAACACGACCTGCACACCGTCTGTGAGGAGGCCAACTGTCCGAACCTGGGCGAGTGTTGGAGTGGCGGGGCCTCGGGGGAGGGGGGCACCGCCACGTTCATGCTGATGGGCGATCGCTGCTCGCGGGGCTGTAACTTCTGTGACGTGAAGACCGGCGGAATGGAGCCGCTCGACGAAGACGAGCCCGCGAACGTCGCGAGCGCCATCGCCGAGATCGGCCTCGATTACGTCGTGCTCACGAGCGTCGACCGCGACGACCTGCCCGATCAGGGCGCGGGCCACTTCGCCGAAACCATCAGGGAAATCAAAGCCCGCCATCCCGGGGTTCTGGTCGAGGTCCTCATTCCCGATTTCCGGGGCGAGCCCGAATTGGTGAGAAAGATCGTCGACGCCGAACCGGACGTGATCGCCCACAACATCGAAACCGTCGAACGCCTGCAGTTCCCCGTGCGCGACCGACGTGCAGGCTACGAGCAGAGCCTTTCGGTGTTAGAGCAGGTGAGCGAGGAATCAAGAATTCACACGAAGACGAGCCTGATGCTCGGCGCCGGCGAGCACACCCACGAGATCTACCAGACCCTCTCGGACCTGCGGGAGGCCGAGGTCGACGTCGTGACGCTGGGTCAGTACCTCCAGCCCTCTCGAAGCCATCTCGACGTTTCGCGCTACGTCCACCCCCACGAGTTCGACACCTGGCGGCGAGTCGCCGAATTCGAACTGGACTTCCTGTATTGTGCCTCGGGACCGATGGTCCGCTCGTCGTACAAGGCCGGCGAACTGTTCGTCGAGGCAGTGTTGCGGGACGGAACGGGCGTCGAGGACGCGCGACGCAGGGCGCGGGCGGCCGGAAACTGATCGGCTCCGATCGGACCTATATAGCAGTCATATCTCATAATATACTCGAGTAGTAAATAATAGTGCAATTATACAAGTAAAAATAGAGGTGCTACGAGGAACCACACGCATGGTTCTAACAGAACTCACGCGGCGGGAGGCACTGGAGGTGCTGGCGCTGGCGGCGGTCAGTACCACCGGGATCGGTGCGGCCGACGAGGACGAGAGTCACGACCACGACGAGGGGGGGCCGACGCTCAACCGCTTCGCGACCTCGATCATCGGCGCGGAGGTCACGGGAATGTTCATCACGCGCGAAGGACGCTTCTTCTTGAACGTTCAACACCCCGACGCGGACCAGGACGGCGAGAACGAACCGGGGATCGTCGGCGGGGTCAGGGGGCTCGATATCAACGACCTACCGAAGGACTTCCCGTCGGTCCAGATACCGGCGGGCGACGACGACGATTACGGCGACGGCGACGGTACTCCGGAATCCTACGATCGGATGGTCCAGACGGCGATGGGGTCCTACCAGCCGATTCTGGAGGGTGGCACCGACATCGGTGACGACGAACGGCTCGGTGTTCCGAGGACGCCCGACGGCGAACACCTGACCGAGGGCGTATGGCCCGACTTCAACGGCTACGTTCCGGCCGAGCGCGACGGGGACGTCCAGGAGGGGTATCTGTTTACCAACTGGGAGACCCGACCCGGAATGATGAGCCGGATCCACATCGTCTCGGAGGGAACCGGTCCGTGGCAGGTCCTCGACGCCGAAAACGTCGACTTCCGTGACGTCGAAGGGACGTGGGTCAACTGCTTCGGTACCGTCTCGCCGTGGGACACGCCGCTGACCTCCGAGGAGAACTACTCCATCCCGGACACCGACCGCTGGAACGACCCCGCTTACGACGGGATCGAGGACGTCGAGCGCCTCGCAAAGTACCTCGGCCACGAACCCAACGACGAGGGGATCTACGACGAGGAGTACCCCAATCCGTATCGCTACGGTTACATCGTCGAGGTCGAGGAGCCGATCGAGAATCCGACCCCGACGAAACAGTTCACGCTCGGACGCTCGACCCACGAGAACGCCGTCGTGATGCCCGACGAGAAGACGGCCTACACCACCTCGGACGGTACCGCTCGCGGGTTCTACAAGTTCATCGCCGACGAGGCGGGAGACCTCTCGTCGGGAACGCTGTACGTCGCACGCGCGATCCAGCAGGGCCCGGTCGGTGGCGACCCCGCGGACGTCGGGTTCCACCTCGAGTGGATCGAACTCGGCCACGCCAATAACGAAGAGATCGAGGAATGGATCGCCGAGTACGACGACGTCACCCAGGCGGAGTACACCGAAGGCGAGACCAGCTACATCACCGACGAGGAGGTCGAGGCGTGGGCGAACGGGAACGCCGAGGACGACCGCGTCGCCTTCCTCGAGTGCAACCGCGCGGCCGACGCATTGGGTGCGACCGTCGAATTCCGCAAGATGGAGGGGATCAACATCCGACGAAACGCCGAGATCGGCGACTACGCCTACGTCGCGATGTCCGAGACCAACCAGACGTTCCTGCCCAACGAGGAGGCCGACGAGGAGTTCCGCGACGACGAGGACCACATCCAGGTGGACGGTGACGAGTGGGGGGCAGTCTATCAGATGCAGCTGTACGGCGAGGACGAGCGCTGTGGCAAGCAGACTGCTGCGCACGACTACGACCTGCTTCGGATGGAGCCGGTCGTCACCGGCGGCCCGAACGCGAATATATGTGGTGGCTGTCCGTACGACGCGCGTCCCGACTCGAAAAGTACCGTCTGTACCGACTGCTCGTTCAACCCCACGAAGGAAAGCGAGGAAGGCATCGTCGGCAAGGGGATGGAGGCGATCGAGACCGTCTTCACCAAACAGGGCTTTGACCCCTCGACGACGATCGCGAACCCCGACAACATCGTCGTGATCGACGACGGTCGCGTGGTTATCGGCGAGGACACGTCCCTCGAGGGCCACGAAAACAACATGATCTGGGTTTACGATCCTGATGACTGAGGCGGTTTTCCACGAACAGACAGCGCTCGGATCTGGTGAGAACTAGATCCGACTGAACGGGTTTTTCTTTCGCGATAGAACCGATATTCGACTAATAAACCGGCATATATCGCGCGTGCCGTCGGTCCGTTGTGAGAGGAGGAAAACCGAATAACAATCGTTACGAAAATCCTATAACCCGAGCGGGAGACGGTTGTGGCATGCTGCGGAGAGTATATTCATGAGCACGGTAGAGCGCGATTCGGCGACGCGCGTACAGGTCCTCGCCGACGACGGGAGCGTTCTCGAGGACAGCGAGGTGCCCGATATCGACGACGAGGAGGTGATTCAGATATACCACCAGATGCGCTTGGCCCGCCATTTCGACCAGCGGGCGGTGAGCCTCCAGCGCCAGGGCCGGATGGGGACCTATCCACCCTTATCGGGCCAGGAGGGCGCACAGGTCGCGAGCGCGCACGCGCTCGACGAGGAGGACTGGCTGTTTCCGAGCTATCGGGAACACGGCGCCGGGCTCGTGCGCGGGCTCTCGCTGGAGCAGACCCTGCTGTACTGGATGGGCCACGAGGACGGCAACGCGATCGCCGAGGGGACGAACATCTTCACCGTCGCGGTCCCAATCGCCTCCCAGATCCCCCACGCCGTCGGGTACGCGTGGGCCGCGAAGCTCAAGGGTGAGGACACCGCCGCGATCTGTTACTTCGGCGACGGTGCCACGAGCGAGGGCGACTTCCACGAGGCACTCAACTTCGCGGGCGTCTTCGACACGCCGAACGTCTTCTTCTGTAACAACAACCAGTGGGCGATTTCCGTGCCCCGCAAGCGTCAGACCGCAAGCGAGACGCTCGCAGGGAAAGCGAGCGCCTACGGCTTCGAGGGCGTGCAGGTCGACGGGATGGACCCCCTCGCGGTCTATCAGGTAACTCGCGAGGCGGTCGAGAAGGCGAAAGACCCCGAGGAGGGACAGCTCCGGCCGACGCTGATCGAGGCCGTGCAGTACCGCTTTGGCGCGCATACGACCGCGGACGACCCCTCGGTCTACCGAGCGGACGACGAGGTCGAGGAGTGGAAGAAGAAGGATCCGATCCCACGACTGGAGACGTTCCTGCTCGAACACGGTTACCTCGACGAGGAGGGGGTAGAAACGATCGAAAGCGAGGTCAAAGAGGAGGTCGCAGGGGCCATCGAGGCCGCCGAATCGGTCGAGCGGCCCGATCCCGAAGAGCTGTTCGCGGACGTCTACGCGGAGATGCCCGGTCGGGTCGAAGAGCAGCTGGAATGGTTCCGCGAGATCCGTGAAACGCACGGCGACAGAGCGCTACTGGAGGACCACTGAATGAGCGAAACGGAGACACAGAACCTGACCCTGGTACAGGCGGTACGGGACGGACTGGCGACAGAAATGAGGGCCGACGAGGACGTGCTCGTCATGGGCGAGGACGTCGGCAAGAACGGCGGCGTCTTCCGGGCGACCGAAGGGCTCTTCGACGAGTTCGGCGAGGATCGCGTGATCGACACGCCGCTTGCGGAGTCGGGGATCGTCGGCACGGCCATCGGGATGGCCGCCTACGGGCTGAAGCCCGTCCCCGAGATCCAGTTCTCGGGGTTCATGTATCCCGCGTTCGACCAGATCGTCTCGCACATGGGTCGGCTGCGCACGCGCTCGCGCGGCCGGTTCACCTGCCCGATGACCCTCCGTGCGCCCTACGGCGGCGGGATCCGCGCGCCCGAACACCACTCCGAGTCGAAGGAGGCGTTCTACGTCCACGAACCCGGCCTCAAAGTGGTGATCCCGAGCACGCCCCACGACACGAAGGGACTGCTCACGAGCGCGATCCGTGACCCCGACCCGGTCGTTTTCCTCGAACCCAAACTCATCTATCGGGCCTTCCGCGAGGAAGTGCCCGACGAGTCCTACGAGGTGCCGCTGGGCGAGGCGGCGGTCCGGCGCGAGGGGTCTGACGTCTCGGTGTTCACCTGGGGGGCGATGACCCGCCCGACGATGGAGGCCGCGGAGAATCTGGAGGGTGAGATCAGCGTCGAGGTGGTCGACCTGCGCACGCTCTCGCCGCTGGACGAGGCGGCGATCGTCGACTCGTTCAAGAAGACTGGACGGGCCGCGGTGGTCCACGAGGCGCCCAAAACCGCCGGTTTGGGTGCTGAGATCGCCGCCACAATTCAAGAAGAGGCGCTGATCTATCAGGAGGCGCCCGTGAAACGGATCACCGGGTTCGACACGCCGTTTCCCCTCTACGCACTAGAGGACTACTACCTGCCCGAGCCGACTCGGATTGAAGAGGGTATCAGGGAGGCCGCCGAGTTCTGATGGTCCGCGAGTTCAAACTGCCCGACGTCGGCGAGGGCGTCGCGGAGGGCGAGATCGTCCAATGGTTGGTCGAACCTGGCGACGAAGTGAGTGAAGACCAGCCGGTCGCGGAGGTCGAGACCGACAAAGCAGTCGTCGAAGTGCCCTCGCCGGTCAACGGCTCGGTGAAGGAGATCCGCGCCGAGGAGGGTGAGGTCGTTCCCGTGGGAGAGGTCATCATCACGTTCGCGGTCGAGGGCGAGGACGAGGACGAGGAGCAAGAAACGGCCGAGAGCGAGGAGCCGACGGAGTCCCAAGAACAGGTCAGCGAGGAGCCCGCGGATATCGGCGACGGGAGCGAACCAATCGAAACGTCCGCCGGCAGGGTGTTCGCCCCGCCGAACGTCCGGCGGCTGGCCCGCGAACTCGGCGTCGACATTTCGAGCGTCTCGGGCTCGGGCCCGAGCGGCCGGGTCACGGAGGGCGACGTTCGCGCGGCCGACGAGGGCAGTGGTGAGAGGTCGAAGGGGCCCAAGCAGTTCGATGCGGGGCTGCAGTCCGCAACACGCAAGGCCGGAGAGAGCGGCGAGGGCGACGGCTCCACGGACGATACCGGAGCCGTCGAGTCCGCGGACCGCGATCGGACGCTGGCCGCGCCCGCGACCCGAACGCTCGCCGAGGAGGAAGGCCTCGACCTGAACCGGGTGCCCGCAACCGAGGAACGCGACGGCGAGGCGTTCGTCACGCCCGAGGCGGTCAAAGAGTACGCACAGGCCCAACGGGAGGCCAAAGCCGCCGACGCGCAGGCAGTCAGCGAGGCTGGAACCGGTGCGGACGGCGAACCGGCGGAGCGCGAGGAACGCGTTCCCTATCGGGGGATCCGCCGGACGATCGGCACGCAGATGGCGACCTCGAAGTTCACCGCTCCGCACGTCAGCCACCACGACACCGCCGAGGTGGAGGGGCTGGTCGAGGCGCGGGCCGAACTGAAAGCCCGCGCCGAGGAACGGGGCGTCCGGCTGACCTACATGCCGTTCATCATGAAGGCGATCGTCGCCGTCCTGAAGGAGTTCCCCGAAATGAACGCCTCGCTCGACGAGGAGAGTGAAGAGATCGTCGTGAAGAACTACTACAACGTCGGAATCGCCGTGGCGACCGATGCCGGGTTGATGGTGCCGGTGGTGAAGAAGGTCGACGAGAAGGGACTCCTCCAACTCGCCTCGGAGGTTAACGATCTCGCGAAGAAGGCACGCGAGCGCTCGATAACCCGGGAGGAGATGCAGGGCGGGACGTTCACGATCACGAACTTCGGGGCGATCGGCGGCGAGTACGCCACCCCGATCATCAACCATCCCGAGGTCGCCATCCTCGGACTGGGCGAGCTGGCCGAGCGGCCGATTGCGGAGGACGGCGAAGTGAAAGCCGCCCACACGCTGCCGCTGTCGCTGTCGATCGACCACCGCGTGGTCGACGGCGCGGACGCGGCGGCCTTCGCGAACCGAGTGATGGAGTATCTGGAGAACCCAACGCTGCTGCTGCTGGAGTAACACAACAATGGTCGTCGGAGACATCGCAACTGGCACGGACGTACTGATAATCGGCGCGGGTCCTGGTGGGTATGTGGCCGCCATCCGCGCGGGACAACTGGATCTCGACGTGACGCTCGTTGAGAAGGACGCCTATGGCGGGACCTGCCTGAACCACGGCTGTATCCCTTCGAAGGCGCTGATCACCGCCACCGGCGTCGCCCACGAGGCCGGTAACGCCGAGGAGATGGGCATCCACGCCGACCCCGCGATCGACATGGGCGGGATGATGGAGTGGAAGGAGGGCGTCGTCGACCAGCTCACAGGTGGCGTCGAGAAGCTCTGTAAAGCGAACGGAGTGAACCTCGTCGAGGGGACCGCGGAGTTCGACGGCGAGAACAGGGTCAGAGTCGCTCACGGCGGCGAGGGCCAAGGGTCGGAATCGATCGAGTTCGAACACGCGATCGTCGCCACCGGCTCGCGCCCGATCGAGATCCCCGGCTTCGAGTTCGACGGCGAGCGGATCCTGAGCTCGCGGGACGCGCTGGCACTGAAGTCGGTGCCCGACTCGCTAGTGATCGTCGGCGCGGGCTACATCGGAATGGAGTTAGCAGGTGTGTTCGCGAAACTCGGCACCGACGTCACCGTGGTCGAGATGCTCGAGGAGGCGCTGACCGGCTTTGCGGACGACCTCGCGAAGCCGGTGGTCGACACCATGGAGGACCTCGGGGTAGAGATCCGCCTCGGCGAGGCCGCAAGCGGATGGGAGGAAACCGGCGAGGGAATCGCCGTCACGACCGAGACCGACGGGGGCGAGGAGACGAGCTACGACTGCGAGAAGGCGCTCGTGGCCGTCGGCCGGGCGCCGGTGACCGACACCCTCGATCTGGAAGCCATCGGGCTCGAACCCGACGGGGACGGTTTCCTCGCGACCGACGACCGCGCGCGGACGAAACTGGAGCACGTCTTCGCGGTCGGCGACGTCGCGGGCGAGCCGATGTTGGCTCATAAAGGAATGAAGGAGGGCCAGGTCGCCGCCGAAGTCATCGCGGGCGAGCCGAGCGCGCTCGACTACCAGGCGGTGCCCGCGGCGGTGTTCACCGAGCCCGAGATCGGGACTGTCGGACTGAGCCCAGAGGAGGCCGAGGACGACGGCTTCTCGCCGGTCGTCGGCCAGATGCCGTTTCGTGCGAGCGGGCGGGCGCTCACGACGGGCCACACCGAGGGGTTCGTCCGGATCGTCGCCGACGAGGAAAGCGGGTTCGTCCTCGGGGGGCAGATCGTCGGTCCCGAGGCCTCCGAACTGATCGCTGAGATCGGCCTCGCGGTCGAACTGGGCGCGACACTCGAAGACGTCGCGGCGACGATCCACACCCATCCCACGCTCTCGGAGGCGGTCCACGAGGCCGCAGAGAACGCGCTGGGACACGCGATCCACACGCTGAACCGCTGAGCGCGCGGACCCGCGCGGGTCCACGACGGGCTACAACGAGCGTTCGGTAGGCGAGTGATACCGGTAGCCGGGGATCGACTCGCCCGAGAGGTCCACGGTACACTCCCGACAGTACTGGTAACCGGGGTCGTTTTCCGCCCCACACTCGCGACACTCGACCCGCGAGTCCTCGCCGTCGTGCTCGGTGGAGTCGGCTCGGTCGTGTGGCGTTGATGCGGACCGGCGGCGATACGCGAGGTAGAACACCACGAGCAGCTGGACGGTCACGAGCGCGAACGCGATCTCGATGGTCCAGGTCCCGAGCATCGGTCTAGCCGGGAGCATGGCGAGCGTGCACTTAGTGATTGTGGCGGCCTACGACCGGTGGACGATACGTGCCACAGCCACAGGGTCGAACGCCCGACGACGGGAACTCCGGAGAGAACGCCCGCGAACTCGGCGGCGATCGGGGGTTTCTCCCAAGGGGCGACGAGTACCGAGAGCGGCCGTCGATTCGCTCGCACACCGGACCCGAGTCCTTTTTGCCCTCACCGCGAAACCCGCACCCCATGAGGGCAGTCACACTCGGGCCGGCCGGGACGTACTCGCATCGGGCGGCGAACGCGGTCGCCGGCGAGGTCGACTTTCGCGAATCGGTGACGGGTATCGTCGAGACGGTCGCCACCGGCGGGGCCGACCGGGGCGTGATCCCGATCGAGAACAGCATCGAGGGCAGCGTCACCGAGAGCCTCGACGCGCTCGCCGACTACGAGGTGAGCGTCGTCACGGAGATCGTCACGCCGATCCGCCACGCCCTGCTCGCCCAAAGCGAGGAGTTCGAGACGGTCGCGAGCCACTCGCAGGCGCTCGCCCAGTGCCGGGAGTTCCTCGAAGCGGAGTACCCCGACGCGAGCCTCGAATCCGTCGCGAGCACCGCCCGCGGTGTCGAACTCGCCCGCGAGGACTCGGCGGTGGCGGGGATCGGCCACCCCGAGAACGCGGGAAGCGAACTGCGGATCCTCGCAGAGGACATCCAGGACCGCAACTCGAACGCGACGCGTTTTCTCGTCGTCGCGCCCACCGACGCGCGCTCGGAGGCCGGCGGGAAGTCCTCCTTTATCGTCTATCCGAGCAAGAACTACCCCGGCCTGCTGCTCGAACTGCTCGAGGCGTTCGCCGACGAGGACATCAACCTCTCGCGGGTCGAATCGCGCCCGAGCGGCGAGCGACTGGGCGATTACCTCTTCCATATCGACTGTGAGGCCGGGATGTACGAGCAGCGAACGGAGCGGGCGCTCTCGCGCGTCGAGTCGATCGCCGAGGACGGCTGGGTACGCTGGCTCGGCTCGTACGACACCCAGCACGTCCTGTACTGATCGGCAGACATCGTCCGCCGCCACCGTGGGAAGGGCACCGCCGCCCCGAATCGACGGGGGGTTCGGCCCCGCGAGACGACGTGTCCCTCCCGATTAATCAGTCGATAGGGGGCGGGGCCGACAGACACAACACGGCCCGAGGTAGTACCTACTCCCATGCCATCTCATGCCCTTTATCCTCACCTCGACGGACCCCTCTTCGAGATGGCCCAGCACCAGCGCGTCTTTCCCGACTCGAAGACGCTGGTCGACTGCGTGCCCGCCACCGATCCCGACGAGATAGCCGAGCTGTTCGAGGGAGATCAAACGGACTTGGAGCGCTTCATCACCGAGCACTTCGTCCTCCCTGAGGATCCCGTCACGGGAGTCGACTCCTCGGCGGTGTCGATGGAGTGGTACATCGACGGGCTCTGGGAGCACCTGATCCGCGACCCGATCGAGACCCGCGAGGGCGAGACGATCATCGACCTCCCACACCGAAGCGTCATCCCGGGCGGGCGCTTTCGCGAGCCGTACTACTGGGACAGCTACTTCATCGCCGAGGGGCTCGCGGTCACCGACCGGCTCGACCTGATCGACGGGATCGCGGCGAACTTCGCGTCGATGGTCGAGCGCTTCGGCTGCATCCCCAACGGGGGGCGGATCTACTACGCCAGCCGGTCGAACCCGCCGCTGTACCACCGGATCCTCGACTTGCTCGCCCAGCAACGGAGTCCCGAGGCGGTCTTCGAGTACCTCCCGGCGCTCGAACGCGAGTACGAGTTCTGGATGGACGGCGAGGACGACGTCGACGCGGGCGAGTCACACCGCCGGGTCGTCGGCCTCGACGGGGGCGTTTTGAACCGCTACTGGGACGACGAGGCCCATCCCCGCGTCGAGTCCTACCACGAGGACGTCGAACTGGCCGAGCGGAGCGACCGGGATCCCCAGCAGCTCTACCGGGACGTGCGGGCGGCCTGCGAGTCGGGCTGGGACTTCTCCAGCCGCTGGCTCGCGGGTGAGAGGCTGGAGACGATCCGGACGACGGAGCTCGTTCCGGTCGACCTCAACGCCCTCCTCTACGGTACCGAGCGCTCGCTTGCGGGCTGGCACGACCAGCTCGGCGACGAGGAGCGCGCGGCGAGCTACGCCGAGCGCGCCGCCCGGCGCCGGGCGCTGGTCGATCAATACTGTTGGGACCCCGAGGCGGGCATGTACTTCGATTACGTCCGGACGGAAGGAGAGCGCTCGGAGTCCCGAACGTTGGCGACTGCGGCGCCGCTGTTTACCGGCATGGCGAGCGAGGAGCAGGCGGCGGCGGTCGCAGGAACGCTCGAATCGGCGTTCCTCCGGCCGGGCGGGCTCGTGACCTCCCTCACCGAGTCGGGCCAGCAGTGGGACGCTCCGAACGGCTGGGCGCCGCTACAGTGGCTCGCGGTCGTCGGCCTCGCGGGCTATGGACACGACGAACTCGCGACGGAGATCGGCGGGCGGTGGCTCGACCTCAACAGGAGCGTCTTCGACGAGACGGGCCAAATGCTCGAGAAATACGACGTCGCCGGTGGCGGCGGGTTGGGCAGCGGCGGGGAGTACCCCCTGCAGTACGGCTTCGGCTGGACCAACGGCGTCGCGCTCGCCCTGCCGAACCTGTTTTACTGACTCAGAGGAGCAGTTCCCACAGCTGGCCCGTCGAGCCGGCCCCGCAGTGACAGCCCGAGACGCGCACGACCGTCCCGGCCGCACCGCCCGCGAGGACGGTCCCGATGATCGCCCCGAGGCGGGAGCCGGCGAGCGCCATGAGGAGGCCGGCCACGAGCAACACGGCCGAGAACTCGGTGACGTAGAGCCAGTTTTCCCCGATCCCGATCGACGCGAGTACGACGAGTGGGTCCGCCCCGGCGGTTTCGAGGGGGATCCGACCCGGCAGGAGGGTCGGCTGATAGAGCGGGCCCCGAATCGGCGTCCGGTGGATAAGCGCCGCGACCGCGAGGGCGAACGCCGCGATCGGGACGAGCGCGAGGGACGCCCGGCTCCCGAGGTCGGGTCGCGACGGGACCCGGGAGTGGCTCACGCGGACTCGACCTCCCGCCAGCCGATCTGCCAGTTGGCGAAGAGCCGGACGAGCCACGAGGAGATCGCCCCCAGCACGCCGATGGTGATGATCCCGACGATGATAGTGGGATAGGACCCGCTGGTGTAGGCCGACCAGGTCAGGAAGCCCAGCCCGGTACCGCCGGCGACCATCTCGCCGGCAATGAGGTTGACCCACGCAAGGCCCATGCCGACGATCATGCCGGCGTGGATCGCGGGCAGCGCGCTCGGGTAGATCACGTGTCTGAAGGTCTGGAACGAACTCGCTCCGAGCGACTGGGCGGCCCGCGAGAACTCGACCTCGACGCCGCGGGCGCCCTGGATCGTGTTCAGCAGGATCGGGAAGAAGGCACCCAGGAACGTGATGAACATGATCGAGAGCTCCGAGGCCGGCAACACGAGGATCGTAAAGGGGATCCACGCGATCGGCGGGATCGGCCGCAGCATCTCGAAGGCGGGGAAGGTGAGGTCGGCGAAGACGGTATACCGCCCGATGAGCAGCCCGATCGGGATCGCGACGGCCGCCGCGACGACGAAGGAGACCAGTACGCGGACCGTGCTGCGAGCCACCGAGAGCCAGAAGTCCGGCCGGTAGAACTCCTCGACGAACGAGCCCGCGACCGCCGTCGGCGTCGGAAGCCCCCCGACGATACCCAGCCGAGTGACGGCGAGCCAGAGGATCGGGACCGCGAGGATCGACGCCAGTCGGACGAGGCGTCTGCGCGTCTCCATCAGACCTCGCCCTCCTCCTGTTCGAGCGCGCGCTGGGCCTCCTCGCGGATGACCGACAGCGCCCGCTCGCGCAGTTCGGTGAACCGGTCGGTCGTGACGACCTCGGGGTCACGGGGTCGGTCGAGGTCGACGTCGATGACGTCCTTGACCTGACCGGGCCGGGCGGTCATGATAACGACGCGATCGGCCAGCAGGATCGCCTCCTCGACGTCGTGCGTGATGAACAGGACCGTCCGATTGTCGCGCTCCCAGACCTCGATCAGCTTCTTCTGCATGATCTCCTTGGTCAGGGCGTCGAGCGCGCTGAAGGGCTCGTCCATCAGCATGATGTCCGGGTCGTTCGCGAGCAGGCGCGCGAGCTCGGCGCGCTGTTGCATCCCGCCCGACAGCCCCGAGGGATAGGCGTCCTCGAAGCCGTCGAGGCCCATCTCGTCGAGAATGCTCCGGGCGCGGCCCTCCTCGACACCCTCGTTCATTTGGGGGCCGAACTCGACGTTCTCCTGGACCGTCTTCCAGGGGAACAGCCGGTTGTCCTGAAAGACGACGCCCCGTTTGGGATCGGGACCCGAAACCGGATCGCCGTCGACGATCACCTCGCCCTCGGTGGGTTCGAGGTAGCCCGCGATGCAGTTCATGACGGTGCTCTTCCCACAGCCCGACGGCCCCAGCAGCGCGACGAACTCCTCGGCCCCGATGTGCAGGTCCATGTCGTCGACCGCGACGACGCGTTCGCCCTCGGGGTCGTAGACCTTCGTCAGGTCCTCGATGTCGATCGCGCCGGTCTTCTCGGGTGTCGGTTCGCCCTCCGCCGTCGGTTCGTGCGTGGTCTGTGATTGGTTGCTCATTGGTAGTAGTGGTGTGGTGGTTCGAGGATCAGTCGATGGTCTGCCACTCGGTCAGTCGGTTGCCGATCCGGTAGACGACGGTCGCAGACGCATAGCCCAGAATGCCGATGGCGATCATGCCGACGGCGACGACGTCGGTCTGGAGCAGGCGATAGGCCTGGAAGATGATGTAGCCGATCCCGATCCCGCCGGCGATCATCTCGGCGGCGACGACCGTGATCCAGGCCAGGCCGACGCCGGTCGAGACGCCCGTGACGATCGAAGGTAGGGTCGCCGGGAAGATCACGTGCCGGAAGACCTCCCGGGAGTCCGCGCCCAGGCTTTCTGCGGCGCGGAGGTACTCCTCGTCGACGGTGCCGACGCCCTCGATGGTGTTGACGAGAATCGGGAAGAACGCCCCGAGGAAGACGACGAAGATCACGCCGCTTCGGAACGTCGGCATCAACAACAACGCGATGGGGACCCATGCGACCGGCGGCACCGGCCGGAAGACCTCCAGGGCCGGGAACAGCGCGTCCTCCCAGCGACGGCTCGCGCCGATGAGCAGTCCCAGCGGGATGGCGGTCACCGTGGCGAGAACCATCGCGACGACGACACGCATCGCCGAGAAGGCCGCATGTTGGTAGATCGTCGCCCCGCTTCCGGTCATCGGCGCGCCGAGCAGCGCGGAAACGAACGTCGACAGCGCCGGTACGGGGCCGACGAACCGTCCGAAGCCCAGCACCTCAAGCCGGACGAGCGCCGCCCACAGGGCGAAAAACAGGACCACCGACAGCGCCTGTCGGGCCCGTTTCGTGATCAGGGGCACCGTTCCCGCGCCGAAGCGACGCTTGACCTGTTCGACGGTGCTCATCGTTCGGCCTCCCGGAGCGGGTTCCAGTCGACTTCACTCCTGAGTTCCTCGACGGCCTCCCGAAGGAGGTCGATCCGGTAGCGCTCCTCGGGTGGGAGCTGCGGGATGACCTCCTGGTTCTCGTAGAGGAACTCCGGAGCGCGCTCCTTGAACAGCCGGTTCGCCGGGTCGACGGCCTCGTAGTCGGTGTAGAACAGCAACCGTTGGACGTCGGAACTGACGTCGAGGTTCTCGTAGAGGGTCGCGCGGACCGTCTCGCGGTCGTAGGCGCGCAGTTGGCCCTCCTGTTTGATGAGGTCGACCGCCCGTTCGGGCTGGGTGGCCATGATGTGTTTGGCCTCGAGTTCGGCCTTGAGCCAGCCCTTTGCGGCCTCGGGATGCTCCTCGACAAGCGAGTCGAGCATGAGCAGCCCGGCGGCGTCGTAGAGGTCGTACTCCGCCCCGTGAAGGCGTACTCCGCCGCGTCCTGCTGGATGACCGACCGGGCGACCGCGGGCTCCCAGCCGACGCCGACCGGGATGTTGCCCTCGCGAACGTTCGTCGAGATCGTCGCCATGCCCTGGTCCGAGAGGTTCGGCTCGATTCCCTCCTGGTCCATGATCTCGAGGATGAACCGGTGGGTACAGCTGCCGGTCGTGACGCCGACCTCCAGTCCGTCGAGATCCGTCGGCTCGCTGACCGACGATCCCGAGGGAACGAAACAGAGGTTGCACTGTTGGCCCTGTGAGAACCCCGCCACGGCGACCAGATCGATCGGCGTCTCCTCGTTTGCCAGCGCGGTGATCGACGGCATGTCGCCGGTGTAGCCGATGTCGTTCTGGGTGGAGATCATCTTGTTGCCGATCACCGCCCCCTGAAGGGCGACCTCCCAGCTCCCGACGGAGTAGTCGTCGGGGAGGTGTTTGTCCGCGAGGCCGGCGTGTCGAATCACCAGCGCCGACCACGATTCGGTGTAGAAGGGCTGGTAACCCACGATGAACGACTTCTCGTCGAACGCGGCGGCAGTCCCTCCCAAAATCCCGGTCTCGGTACAGCCCGCAAGCAGACCGGTCCCGGCCGCGCCGGCAGTCGCCAGTGCCCTTCGTCGAGTGATCGTTCGAGTCGATGCCCGTTCGTCGCTAGTCATAGTCGTGAAGATCCATAGTCTACCGTTCGAAGTCGCCGCAGTGGTGCTCCCACCGTGATGATGGGATAAATAATTCGTCGCTCGTTATCAGTGGGTATTTTCTCTTCAATCTCAGAACGGTTAGGCTTGATGATGCAAGGTGGTTAAGTGTGAAGGGGCGAAATCGCCGGAGTATAGAACTGTCGAGGGAGTTTTCATCGGAATCGCGTAAACGATGTGGGAACGACAGGGCGATCCGTCGCTAGTGGCGGAGGCGACCGCTTCGAGATCGGCCGCCGGTAGTGCCGTCCCGATCAAGAGGAAGTGTGTTCCACGGTTCCGAGCATCGCTCCAGGGAGGTATGCACGGGGTGTTGGTAGATGGAAAGCTATAGGGAGATCTCCCGACCATCCGTATATAAGAAATGAGCGAACGGGACTACGACCACACGGCGATCGAGGAGCGCTGGCAGGCGGCGTGGGCCGACGCCGACGCCTACCGGACCCCCGACGACGCCGAGGACCCGACGTACGTCCTCGGGATGTACCCCTACCCGTCAGGCAAACTCCACATGGGCCACGTCCGCAACTACACGATCACGGACGCCTACGCCCGGTACCGCCGCATGACCGGCGACGAGGTGCTTCACCCGATGGGCTGGGACGCCTTCGGCCTGCCCGCCGAGAACGCCGCCAAAGAGCGCGACACCAACCCGCGCGACTGGACGATGGACTGCATCGAGACGATGCGCGGCCAGATGAAGTCGATGGGCTTCGGCTACGACTGGGACCGCGAGATCACCACCTGTACGCCCGAGTACTACAAGTGGAACCAGTGGCTCTTCGAGCGCTTTCACGAGGAGGGGCTGGTCGAGCGACGCGACGCCGAGGTCAACTGGTGTCCCAACTGCGAGACGGTGCTCGCCGACGAGCAGGTCGAGGGCGAGGAGGAGCTCTGCTGGCGGTGTGACACCCCCGTCGTCCAGCGCGAGCTCGAACAGTGGTTCCTGAAGATCACCGAGTACGCGGACGAACTCCTCGAAGCGATCGACGAGCTGGAGGGATGGCCCAACTCGGTGCGCCAGATGCAGCGCAACTGGATCGGCCGCCAGTACGGGACCGAACTCGAGTTCGATGTGGAGGGCCACGGGAGCGTCGAGGCCTTCACCACCCGCGTCGACACGATCCACGGCGCGACGTTCTTCGCGCTCGCGCCCGATCACCCGATCAGCGAGGCGCTGGCCGACGAGGACGACGAGATCCGCGAGTTCGTCGAGGAGGAGGCGGACCCCGAGGGCGACGAGCCCAACGGCGTTCCGACGGGGCTGACCGCCACCAACCCCGCGACGGGCGAGGAGATCCCGGTCTACGTCGCGGACTTCGTCCTCTCGGACGTCGGGACTGGCGCGCTGATGGCCGTCCCGGCCCACGACGAGCGCGACCACGCCTTCGCGACGAAACACGACGTCGAGATCCGGCCGGTGATCGCCCCCGAGCCAGACGACTGGGATGGCGAGACCGTCCCGGAGGCACCGGACGTCGAGGCCGAAGCGTTCACCGAGGACGGCGTCCTCGTGAACTCGGGCGAGCATTCGGGGCTCGACAGCGAGACGGCCCGCGAGCGCCTGACTGAGGGGATCGAGAGCGCCGAGGGCTCGACGCAGTATCAGCTCCGGGACTGGGGGATCTCTCGACAGCGCTACTGGGGGACGCCGATCCCGGTCGTCCACTGCCACGACGACTGCGGGGCCGTCATGGTGCCCGAGGGGGACCTCCCCGTCGAGCTTCCCGAGTTCGTCAACACCACCGGCAACCCACTCGATGCGGCCGAGGAGTGGAAGGAGACGACCTGTCCGGAGTGTGGCGGCCCCGCGGAGCGCGAGACCGACACGATGGACACGTTCGTCGACTCCTCGTGGTATTTCTTGAGGTACGTCTCGCCCGATCTGGACGACGTGCCGTTCGATCGCGAGCGGGCAAACGACTGGATGCCCGTCGACCAGTACGTCGGCGGCATCGAGCACGCGGTGATGCACCTGCTGTACTCGCGCTTCTTCACGAAGGTGCTCGCCGACCACGAGGGTCTGGAGCATCGCGAGCCGTTCGAGAACTTACTCGCACAGGGAATGGTCCAGCTGGAGGGCGAGAAGATGTCGAAATCGGTCGGCAACACCGTCTCGCCCCAGCGCATCGTCGAGGAGTACGGCGCCGACACCGCCCGCCTGTTCATGATGCAGGCGGCCCAGCCCGACAAGGCGTTCGACTGGAGCGAGGACGGGGTGCAATCGACGTACGCCTTCCTCGATCGGCTGAAGGGGTCAGTCGAGACGTTCGCCGAGAACGAACCCGCGGGCGAGGACGACGCCGTCGCGGGCTACGTCGCGAGCGAGATCGACGCGACGATCGCCATCGCGACCGACGAGTACGACGCGCTTCGGTTCAACGAGGCGCTGCGGGAGGCCCAGGGGCTCGTCCGGACCCTCCGACAGTACGCCGAGTACACCGAACCCCACGCCGAGACCTACGGGCGCGGGCTGTCGGCGGTGGTCCGGCTGCTCGCGCCGGTCGCGCCCCACCTCGCCGAGGAGCTCTGGGAGGAGCTGGGAGAGGAGGGGTTCGTCGTCGAGGCCGACTGGCCGGAGGCCGAGGCCGATCGAACGTTCGTCGAACAGCGCCGCCGGCTGGTCGAGAACACCCGCGGGGACGTACGCGACATCGTCGAGGTCGCCGGAATCGAAGACCCCGAGCGGATCGACGTCGTGATCGCGCCCGACTGGAAGTACGACGCTCTGGAGATCGCCATCGACAGCGACGCCGAGAACCTGATCGGCGAACTCATGGGCGAGGACCACATCCGCGAGCAGGGTGACGCCGCCGCGAGCTACGGCCAGGACCTGCAGGCCGAACGCGAGGCCCTCTCGATGACCCTTTCCCCCAAATCGGAACACGAGGCCCTGGAGGCGGCTGCGTGGCTGCTCGAACGCGAGTTCGACGCCGACGTCGAGGTCGTCCGCGCCGACGAGGCCGACGAGGAGGTCGTTCGGAAGGCCGAACCCGGCCGCCCGGCGATCCACATCGAGGACTGAGCGCCGATTCCCCTGAAAACGGCGCGAAAAGGGTTATCCTGCCGGACGTTCTATCGGCGGTATGAGCGAATCGGACGGTTCCACGGTGAAGAAAGCGCTCAGAACAGTGACGCCATCCTACCGGGGGCGGCCGGACCGGGAGATGAACGTCATCGGGCTCGCGTATTTCCTGATACTGTTGGTGGTGCTCGTTCCCCTGCTCCCGTTCATGATCATCGTCTGGGTGCTGAGCAAGGTCTTCGGAGCGATCCGGCAGAAGGCCGTCTGAGGCGCTAGTTGAGGCCGAGCAGGTCGAACGGGTAGCCGTTGTCATTCTCCTCGGCGTGTTCGTAGACGACGTGAGCGGCGGCCACGTCCTGAATGGCCAGCCCCGTCGAGTCGAACACCGTCACGCCGTCCTCGGGTGTTCTCCCCACCACGTCGCCGACGACGATCTCGCCGATCGCGGCGTGGATGTCGTCGTCGGTCAGCACCCCCTCGTTGTAGGGGACGTTGATCTCGCCGGAGTGGGTCGTCTGGGCGTGGTCGTCGATGACGAGTTTCGCGTTCAGTAAGACCTCGTCGGCGATCTCGTGTTTCCCTTCGGCGTCGGCACCCATCGCGTTGATGTGGGTGTGCTCGCCGACGGCCTCGGACGAGACGATCGGGTCCTCGACGGGGGTAACGGTGGAAAGGACGTCACACGATGCGGTCTCCTCGATCGACCCGCCCCGCACCTCGAATCGGTCCTCGAAGGTGGAGACGAACCGCTCGACGCGCTCCTCGTCGAGGTCGCTGATCACGACGCGTTCGATGGGACGAACCTCGGCGATGGCTTCGAGTTGGGTGTACGCCTGGACGCCCGCGCCGACGATCCCCATCGAGCTCGCCCCGGCGACCGCGAGGTGGTCGGTGGCGACCGCCGCGGCCGCGCCGGTGCGCTGCATCGTGAGTTCGGTCCCGTCCATGATCGCCAGTGGTACTGCGGTCTCGGGGTCCGAGTAGACCATCGTCCCCAGAACCGTGGGTAGCTCGTGGTCGGCGGGGTTGTCGGGGTGGACGTTGACCCACTTGATCCCGGCGGCGTCCCACGATCCGGCGTCGAGGTAGGCCGGCATCGAGCGGAAGTCGCCGTTGTACTGGGGCAGGTCGATGTAGGATTTCGGCGGCATCTGGGCGTCGCCGCGCTCGTAGGCCGCGAAGGCGTCCTCGACTGCGGGAATGAGTTCCGACAATCGGGTGTTCTCGGCCACGTCGTCGCCGTTCAAAAGCAGCGTTTGCATAGCGGCAACTATCGCGGAGTCCTACTTAGTTCCATCTGAACGCGGAGAGGATCCCGGCGAGGAAGTTTCGGTACTCCGCACGAGAGTGGGCCGATATCCCACGCGGGTACTGCCTGCAGCGGTCTTATCAACCCAGGTACACCGTATGACGTATGGGCTTTCGAACGACAGCCGGCTGGTCGCTCATCACGTCCGGAATCGTCACGCTCGTGCTCGCGTATCTACCGTATCCCTCGTTCTACTGGGGGATCGGCCTCCTCGTCGTGGGAGTCCTCCTGTTCGTGACCCGACGGATCATCTAACGGATCCGGTGGAGGGCGTCGAGACTCTAGCGTGCCGTCGCAGGCACCCGCCGTTAAGGACGTCCCGAAAGCGTCGCTTCCGACGAAACGACGGCTCGTCAGTGCGGTGGCGGTAATTAACGATAAAAAAACGAATCCAGGTCGGAAACGGTTGTGGGGCTGTTCTCTCGGAGCGAAGCGTCGGTGAAACGTCAGGGTCGATGTGATCCGGCCTACGCCCTCATCACATAGCCTTGACCGAGCTTCACTCGGTCGTGCGATGAAGTGTCTCCGTTCGTTCGGAACTCACATCGCGCCGCCCATGCCGCCCATTCCGCCCATGCCACCCATACCGCCGGGCGCGCCGCCCTCGTCGTCGCCCTTGTCCGTCGAGAGGTCGCCGGCGGAGATGATGTCGTCGATCTTGAGCACGAGGTTCGCCGCCTCCGTCGCGGAGGTCAGCGCCTGCTCTTTCGCGTGGGCCGGCTCGACGATACCCGCTTCGAAGGTGTCCTCGACGTCGCCCGAGAACACGTTCAGACCGGCGTGCTCGTCGCCCGACTCGTGAGCCGAGCGCAGGTCGACGAGCGTGTCGATCGAGTCGAGACCGGCGTTCTCCGCGAGCACGCGGGGAACGAGTTCGAGCGCGTCGGCGAAGGCCTCGACCGCGAGCTGTTCGCGGCCCGAGACGGAGTCGGCGTAGTCGCGCAGGCGCGAGGCGACCTCGACCTCGACCGCACCGCCGCCCGCGAGC